>NZ_CACTIU010000053.1:0-9493 GCF_902713635.1 Wolbachia endosymbiont of Cardiocondyla obscurior
TTCGACTATTACTTGCACCCCATTTTCATCCCTGCAAAGAACATCAACGATACTTTGTTTTTTAGAGGCAATTTCAGCATCTTGAATAGTGCTGAGGAATTCTATTTCTTTTATTTCATCTTTGCCAGTGAACCCCAAAATATCATTGAGAAAGTGAATGAGGATGTCTTTATTTTTTTCAGTACCAAAAATACGCCGGAACGCAACATCATTCTTGGGGTCGAGAAATTTAGAAAGAGCCATAAAAAAATTTTTAAATGTATCTTTATATTATATATTCTTATTGATAATAATTCAATAATTTGTCATCTTTTTTGTTAACTTTACTGATGTTGCCAGAAGGAACGTTGTTGCCAAATTTTGTAAAATTTATTATCCTAAGGTTTCAAGTTCTCACAGGTTTATTGGAGCTATATGTACAATGTGTTTATCAGTGAAAATCCGGAGAAAATGATGGGGGAAAAGTTAATACATTACTTTAGCCAGGGTAAATGCGAAGGCAATGCAGAAATGAAAAATCTGCTGGGAGGAAAGGGGGCAAATTTAGCAGAAATGTGCAATGTTGGCATTCCTGTTCCACCTGGTTTCACAATTTCCACCTCTGCTTGCAAAGTCTATTATCAAGACAATAGATCTTCTGTTATCCAAGTAGCTGACTACTCGGATCCAGAAAAAAATGTGGTCACGCACTGGAATGACATATGTAGTGGAATTAAAAACTACATGACGATGCTCGAAAATGACATCGGTTGTAAATTTGGGGATTTAAATAATCCCTTATTAGTTTCAATACGCTCTGGTAGTGTTAGTTCAATGCCGGGCATGCTTGATACTATTTTAAATGTTGGTCTAAATGATGAAACCGTTGTTGGGCTTGCAAAAAAAAGTGGCGAACGTTTTGCTTACGATAGCTACTGCCGTTTCATCATGATGTACTCCAATGTTGTACTACAGCTTGATCATCACCTATTTCAAGATGTTGTTGATAATAAGCAGCAAAAGAGTGGAGCAAAAAGCTTAGCTGATCTTGATGTTGATGTTTTAAAAGAAATTGTTAACAATTTCAAAAGGATAGTACATGAAAAAATAGGAAAACATTTTCCGCAGAACGTTGAAAAGCAATTGCTCAGCTCAGTGAATGCAGTATTTGCTTCTTGGAAAAATGATAGGGCTGTTTCCTATAGAAAAATACATAATATTCCTGAAAACCTTGGAACAGCGGTCAACGTGCAAGCAATGGTTTTTGGTAATTTAAATGATAATTCTGCAACTGGTGTGATATTTACACGAAATCCTTCAACTGGAGAAAAAAAATACTTTGGTGAATTTCTGATTAATGCTCAGGGTGAGGATGTGGTTTCTGGTGTTTATACTCCTATGCCAATTGACGGAGAGCAAAAAAACACCATGGAGAAGTTGCTGCCAAGTGTCTACCGAGAATTATGTGTGGTATGTGAAAAACTTGAAAGGCATTATAAAGACATGCAGGATATCGAATTTACTGTACAGGACGGTAAATTATGGATTTTGCAGACTAGGTCTGGCAAGCGCACGGCTGAAGCTGCTATTCGCATAATAGTTGATATGGTAAACGAAGGAACGATTACAAGAGAAGAAGGAATATTGAGAATTGATCCAAAAACCTTTGACAATTTATTGCATCCAGTTCTTGACGTTGAGAGTGACCAAAAAGTAATAGGGAAGGGGCTACCTGCTTCTCCAGGTGTTGCTTCTGGATATGTAGTGTTTAGTGCAAGTGATGCTGAAAAAGCTGCAGAGCAGGGTAAAAAAGTGATTTTAGTAAGGTCAGAAACGAGTCCTGAAGATATTAATGGAATGAATGCTGCAAGCGGCATAGTAACAGCACGGGGAGGGATGACCTCGCATGCTGCTGTTGTAACCCGTGGAATGGGTAAGCCATGCATTTGCAGTGTAAGTGGACTTTATATCGATAAAGATGGAATTTTCTTTTCTGTAGGGGATACAAAAGTAAATAAAGGTGAACCAATTACCATCAACGGAGGAACAGGGGAGGTTATGCTTGGCATTCTTCCTACAATTTCGCCTGAATTATCGCAAGAATTCAAAACGATAATCAACTGGATAGATGAAATCAAAACGATCAAAGTGAGAGCGAACGCTGATACTCCAAAAGATGCAAAAATTGCAAAAGAATTCGGTGCAGAAGGTATAGGCTTATGTCGCACAGAACATATGTTTTTCGCTAGTGATAGAATCGAATTCATTCAAAAATTGATAATAGCTGACGATGAAAATGAAAGGGCAAATGCGCTCATTAAACTAGAAGAAATGCAAAAGTCTGATTTCAAAGAAATATTTTCTATTATGGAGGGCAAGGAAGTCACTATACGGTTGCTTGATCCACCTTTGCATGAATTTTTACCCAATGATCAGTCTACTATAGAAAAAATTGCCAAATCACTTAGTAAGTCAGTTGAGTCAGTAAAAAATAAAATAGCACAGTTATCAGAAAAGAACCCAATGCTTGGCCATCGAGGTTGTAGACTTGCTATTTCTCATCCTGAAATATATAGCATGCAGATTAGGGCAATACTTAGTGCTGCAAGTGAATTAAAGAAAGAAAAGAAGATAGAAGTGGAACCTGAAATCATGATTCCTTTTATCATGAGTGAGAAAGAGTTTGTTCTGATATGCGAGCTAGCAAAGAAAGAATCCTCTGTCATCTCACAGATGCAGATTCCAGCGTCACGCGCTGGAATGACATCAGACAAGGCGTACTCAATTGGAACGATGATAGAACTACCAAGAGCAGCACTGATTGCTGATAAGTTAGCAAAACATGCAGAGTTTTTTAGTTTTGGCACTAATGATTTAACGCAAACAACCATGGGACTTTCAAGAGATGATTCAGTTAATTTCCTCGATTCTTATAAGGAAAGCAACATATTTGACAATGATCCATTTGAAGTGCTGGACATCGAAGGGATAGGGGAGTTAATCAAGATAGCCATTGAAAGAGGCAAAAAAACCCGAAAAGAAATAAAACTGGGTATATGTGGAGAGCATGGAGCAGATCCAAAATCTATAGAGTTTCTCATCGAATCAGGGGTAGATTATGTTTCATGCTCACCCTATAGAGTACCGATTGCAAAGTTAGTGGCAGCACAGTTTAGTGTTAGATCTAAATTTGCTAGGTAAGTATAGTGGCAGTGTTGGCTACTCATATGGTTTGAGCCCACCAGAGGGTGTCATTCCAGCGCGTGACGCTGGAATCTAGTTTTTATTATGACCTTCTGGATCCCAGTGTCTGGGCACTGGGATGACATCCTGTTACACGTTCAACTTCATTCTCTCTCATCTCCCTATAACTTGGTAATGTAGAATTTTTTACATGCAACCCGGTATATATTGCAATCAAAGCAGCTATGACACTGCAAACTACTGCACCAGCTACAAATGGAACCATCACAGCAGCAGTAATGAATAATCCTGTAATAACAACTCCAACAACATCTTTTGTCAATGAGGTGTAAAAATCCTTTTTGCTCTCTTTATATTTAGTTTCTTGTTCATTTGGCATAGAAAATTGAGAATTTGTGAAGACATTTTTATTATTATCACAATCTGATATAGTAGTTTTGCCGGTATTTGTTTCTATTGTTAATACAGGCGTTTCATTTTCGTTACTATGACCTGGCTGATCATTAACACTACTTGACACAGGTTGGTTAGCATTTGCTTCTGTTACTATAGGAGGTGCTGGTACTATATTTTCTTCTACATTGGATGTTTCTGGTGTAATAAAATTTAATAGTATCTGAGTAATTTCTTCAACTTGTGTAGTTTGTTCTTTATCCATGGCCACCTTTAAAGCCTTTTGCATGTTTTCATCATTTACATGACCTAACAATAATTTAACTCCCTGGACATACTTTTGAGTAACAGCACAGAGCAAAGCGTTAAATTTTTCTTCTTCATTAAACTTACCACTATCCAGGAGTATTCTTACAACATCAGCTTGCTTAGTCGTTATAGCTTCGCTCAATCCAGCTTTTACATGTTTGAATTGACCAGTATTGCCTTCAGTTTTCAACTCTGTGAGTAATTTAATAATGTGTAGAAATATAGCACGATCATTGGTGTTGTCTGTAATATTAGGTCCCTTTGAATTAACAATATGCCCAAGTAAAGTATAATGATATTTATTTGTTTTTTTTATGTTTATCCTATTTTCTTTGAGCTTCTCACTAAACTCCTCAGCAGTTATATTAGGATTGTTAGTTACAATTTCCTTTATCTTTTCATAAGTCATGTCAAATTTTACCACTATTACTATCTAATTTATTATAGCAACTTTCCCAAAACCAGTCAAGGCATATTGCAGTTTCAAGCAGCATGATATATCATGATACATATTGAATATAGTTCTTAAAGCAAATGATGGAAGATTTAGCCTATAAATTAGTTAAAGTGACCGAAGCTGCAGCACTTGCTGCATATAAACTAGCAGGCTTCGGCGATGAAAAAAAGGCTGATCAGGTTGCAGTTGATGCAATGCGTACAGTATTAAATTCAATGGAAATAAATGGTACTATCGTAATTGGTGAAGGTGAGAGAGATGAAGCGCCGATGCTATATATTGGCGAGAAGGTTGGCACTGGAAATGGTCCTGAAATCGACATTGCCGTTGACCCACTTGAGGGCACTACGATTTGTGCTCATTACAAACCAGGGGCAATGTCTGTTCTTGCTGCAACGAAAAAAGGTAATTTTTTACATGCACCTGATGTTTATATGGAAAAAATAGCGGTAGGAAAAAATCTTCCAGAGGGTGTAGTCTCACTAAAAAATAGCATTGAAAAGAATCTAGACAATTTAGCCAAGGCAAAAAAGTGCAAAGTGAATGATCTCGTGGTAACTGTACTTAAACGTGAAAGGCATAGTGAATTAATAGAGAAAATCAGGAAATTAGGAGCAAAAATTAAACTAATAGATGATGGTGATGTTGCGGCCATAGTTTCACTAGTAAATGGCAATCATGATATGTATATCGGTATAGGAGGAGCACCAGAGGGAGTGCTTGCGGCTGTAGCGCTAAGCTCTATCGACGGACAGATGGAGGGAAGATTAGTACTTGATACGGATCAGTTAAGAGAAAGAGCAAAAAATTTAAATATTGATGACCCAGAAAAAGTCTACGCCGTAAAAGATATGGCAAGAGGTGAATCAGTGTTCATTGCAACTGGAGTAACAAGCGGAGAACTTGTGGATGGAGTTAAATTGAATCATAATACCTATTCAACTAATTCTTTAATAATTCTGCCTAATAGGCTGATAAAGCTGCAAACAATGCAGAACTTATGTTAGCTTTTTTAGTTTCTAATTTTAGCTTTACAACATTTAGCATTAAGATATAATCAAGTTTACTTATAACAATAGAGGTGTGAAATGTTTTCTAGTATTATAAATCTATTTAATGGTTTGTACAAAAATTCGAGTGCCAAGGAAAGTGAAGAAAAGTTGACTCTTCTATCTCCTCAAGCAAATCTTCAATTCGATGAGACTCAGGTACAAAGTGTGCTCTCAGATTTTGAGGAATTGGAGTTTAAGGATAATAAGTGTTTTGACAAAATAGCAGACGATTATGAAAAGAAGGGGGAGAGTGCCCTTTTTAACTATGTAATATTGAATAAGCGGAAAGAAATAATCGATATATTAGATAGGAATCTTCCTCTCCTCGAAGAACAGGAGGAGTTTAGAAAGAAATATGGTCAATATGTTCTTCAAATTGACAAAGGAATGAGTTATGGAAAAGAACTTCAAGATGGACTTCGGTCTTTTGAAGATAGGGCAGAAAAAGTATTATCAGATTTTGAAAGATTGAATTTTGATTTTAAGGATAATAAGTGTGAAGATTCTTCTGATTTCGTAAATTATAATAACGGTTGGCCGGCAGATCCATTTGACAAGATAGCAAATTATTATCGAGAGGATGATATTTTCCTTTTCAATTATGTGGTATTGAGTAAGCGAAAAGAAATAATGGGTATATTGGATAAGAAGCTTACTTCTAAAGATCAGGAGGAGTTAAAAGAAAATTTTAAAAAGAGGTTGGGTAGATATCTTATTCGAATTGGTGAAGGAATGAGCGATGGACAAGAATTTCTAAAAACTGGTAGTGCAATTGCTTTCTTTGATGGGTATTATGTGCCATGTCCATATGCAAACCGTCTTCTTAATCATTATGACCATCTTAATATCAACATTACTAAACCTGAACAAAGTTTAGAAACCAGTCGTCTTTTCACTGAAAAAACTAAAAGAATGGAAGAAGAGAAAAGCGAGGTAAAAAGAGCAAAAATATACAGCAATGGTGAAAGAATAGTAACAATTGAGAAGAATGAGAAACAACAGAGGAACTACTCCTTTACAAAATTTGCAATATGTGACATCGAAATTAGTTGGGGTGCAAAAGATGAATCTGGAAAAGACCTTAACTGTACTGTTGTTCTAAATATAAATTTAGGTCAAGTTAGTATTAAAAAATCAACTATTGACGGTAAAGATGTTGAACCAAAGAAAATTTTAGAGTTAGCTAAGCAAAACGAGGCTGTGCTTATAAAAGGTAAAGCTTTACATGAAGTTTTAGCAGCACATTTCATTAAGCAAACACCATGTGAGGAAAAGAAGGGTACGCAATCGCACGAGAGTATTATCGTACCTGGCTCTTCTCTTGATGGGGGAACAACTGTAGAAGAAGGGATTGTATCCGTTCAGGGGAGCGCAAAATAAGGTAGACAAAGCAAGATAATAAAGATAATCATAGAGAAAAAGTGAGGTAATATGGTTGATTCTTTAAAACTGTGCGAAAATTTATAGCAAAAAATAGAAAAGTTAGAAGCAAAAATAGAAAGGTTGGAATAAAGAGAATGAAAGTTTAAAAGCAGAAAGAATAATTTCATTATACTTAATTTGGAAACAAAGGAGGCTGAACCCTTTTCAAAACCTTCTATCTATTAACCACTCTCCTGAACGGAGACAGTTTAGGCTGTTATGCCTGGCGGCTTTGTTGGAATAAGTTTTTCAACACTGCTAACAATAAAATTGATTGTATCGTCAGCTACCTTATCGAATTTATCATTTATCTCTTTTCCTATTTCTTGATTTTTAACATATTCGTGTAGAGCTAAAGCAGTTATAGCTGCACATGCTGCAATTAAGCCAGTTTGTGCTATAATGAATAGTGATAATCCTCCTACGAATATAGATGTTAATCCAATAGCCAGGTTTATAATTTTACTTTGTGTTGTTTGTTGCGTCGCTTGGCTTTGATCTGCCTGTTTATCCTCTAAAGCATTCGATATTGTTTTTAAGGCAACTTTTATCGCTATTGCTGCAACTGAAACCATAATTAGCCCTATAGCTATTTTTGCTAAAAGAAGAATCGACGGTAGCATCATTACAAATAATAGCGCGCCAATTCCTCCAGCTAACCACTTCTCATTTATTTTTTTTGATTGATTTGTACCAGTGTTCATTATTACCCTCCACTTTACTTATGATTTACCTATATCTAATACGAAATATGAAGGTAGTCAACTATATATTTTATATGAAAGATTGTATTAAAAGTTTTTCATGTTATTTTTTGCTGCTTCGTGGTTAAATTTGGAATTTTAGAAAGAGTTACGTATTATTTGAAATTCTTGTATACTGTTTTGAATCAGTTAAATAGATAATGAAGTGCAGGACGCAGTTTTAATTTTACAAGATGGCAAGTGCTTTTGGGGAAAATCAGTAGGTAAAAAAGGCAAGTGCATAGGCGAGGTTTGTTTTACCACTGGTATGACCGGTTATCAGCATACTATAACTGATCCTTCTTTTGCCGATCAAATTATAACGTTCACTTTTCCTCATATTGGTAACATTGGAATAAACCATAAAGATAATGAAGGAAAGAAAATTTTTGCAAGTGGTGTGGTTATGCGTGAACTTTCTTCTATGTCCCACCCTTCTTCATATATCAGTTTAAATGATTGGTTAGAGAAAAATAACGTGATTGGGATATCAGGAGTTGATACTAGAGCTTTAACAAGACATTTGAGAGAACATGGATCTCAAAATGGAATGATATGCTCATCGAGTAAGGCGCATGCATTAGACAAATTGAAGGAATACAAACCTGTAAATGGGATAGAAATAACTAATAAGGTTAGTTTAAATAACAGTTTTGAAAATAATAGACTAGCGGAGCACTTTGTCATCCAAGTAGCTGACTACTCGGATCCAGCAAAAAATATATGGATTCCAGTGTCACGCACTGGAATGACATCAGATAGAGCTATTGACCTTAATGCAAAATATAGGATTGTAATCGTTGATTTTGGCGTAAAAATCAGTATAGTTTCACGCTTAATAGAACTTGGTTGTACAGTTGAATTAATCAGACCAAGCACAGGTTTTGCTCAAAAAGTGTTGAGTATGAATCCAGATGGTATAGTGCTTTCAAATGGTCCTGGTGATCCGCAAGAAATAGGAGAAAGTGTAGTTTCAGAAATAGACATTATTATAAAATCTAAAATACCAATTTTTGGCATATGCATGGGCCATCAATTACTTGCGATTACTTTGGGGGCAAAGACCATCAAGATGGATATAGGTCACCGAGGGAGTAACCATCCAGTTTATGATGTAATTAGTGGAAAAGTTGAGATCACTAGCCAAAATCATGGTTTTGTTGTTGATTCAGCTTCTCTTCCAAGTAATGTTGAAATTACTCACATTTCTCTATTTGATAATAGTGTAGAGGGAATAATGATGAAGGATTACCTAGTCTTTTCTGTGCAATATCATCCAGAAGAAGCGCCAGGTACGCATGATTCGCATTATTTGTTTAGGCGTTTTATTGGCAATATTGTGTTATATAAAATGAAATCTGCATGATTTTAATCAGGGTAGGTTTTATTGCTTGATTTTTTAATTTTAGGCGTTTAGTATTAAATACAATAAGAGCTTAAGTTAAGATGCTAAAATAGTATTCTCTTAACAAATTTTTGCGGAGGAGTGACCGAGTGGTTAAAGGTAACAGACTGTAAATCTGTCCGCGTGAGCGTACGTAGGTTCGAATCCTACCTCCTCCATTGTGCGGGTATAGCTCAATGGTAGAGCTCTAGCCTTCCAAGCTAGTGACGTGGGTTCGATTCCCACTATCCGCTCTTTTTTTTGTTGTATTTTTATAAAATCAACATATTATTTATTGATGTATTTGTATTTTAGGTAGAAAAGTTTAAATTATGACAGCAATAGTGGAAGCATTTGGAAAGCCGCATGTAAATGTGGGAACAATAGGACATGTGGATCATGGGAAGACGACGTTAACAGCGGCGATAACGAAGCATTATGGAAATTTTGTAGCGTACGATCAGATAGATAAAGCGCCAGAAGAAAGGAAGAGGGGGATAACGATAGCAACAGCGCATGTTGAGTATCAGACGGAAAAAAGGCATTATGC
>NZ_CACTIU010000054.1:0-9402 GCF_902713635.1 Wolbachia endosymbiont of Cardiocondyla obscurior
AATATACAGACTTACAACTTTTGGTTGGTAATACCATAATGGAAATTTATCATTCATTTTAGAAAATACTATACTTTCAAATTTAATCAATTAAGCAGGAGGCCCCTATGCAAACCACACTAAAAAATCATTTAGCTGGAGAATTACTTACCACTGCTACGTGCTGGAAATTAAAGCTCGCAGGTGGAGAAGTAATGGGATTCACTGACTATGATGAAGATTTAAATATTGATAATATACTCTATAAATCTTCAAGTGGATTTACAGCCAGTAGTATAATATTAAACAGCGATTTAAAAACTGATAATCTAGAAATTGAAGGGATATTAAATAGTGCTGATATTAAAGAAGAAGATGTTTTATCAGGAAAGTACGACTTTGCAAATATTGAAATATTTCTTGTGAATTATAAAGACTTGACCCAGGGAACAATGAATCTACATTCAGGAATTTTTGGTAAAGTGACATTAAGTAGTGGAAGATTTATTGTTGAAATTAGAGGGCTTTCAGCAAAGCTTGAGAGAAGCATAGCAGAATTATACTCTCCTGCATGCAGAGCACAATTTTGCGATGATAAATGTAAAGCCGATACTAAAAAATTTAGTAAAATAAGTACAATCACTAAAGTAATAGACGAAAGAAGATTTGAAGACACGAATTTAACTGAGAGTGATGAATATTATAAGCACGGAGTAGTAAAATTCTTTGGCTCAATAGCGTTTGAAGGTGTAGTAAAAGAATATAAAAATAAAGTAGTTACGTTGTTTACTTCGCCTCCATACCAAATTTTTGCTGGAGATAAATATTCAATACTCGCAGGTTGCGATAAAACATTTCCAACTTGCAGAAGCAAGTTTAACAATACTGTGAATTTTCGTGGTGAACCCTATATACCAGGTTTTTATATTGTTTAGCAGTACAATTTTCAATATTATGAATAAGCATGGAAAGGTGGCTGAGTGGTCTAAAGCACACGCTTGGAAAGCGTGCACATATGAAAATATGTCGGGGGTTCGAATCCCCCCTTTTCCGTATGTTACTTCTAGAATAGTATAAAACCCCCGGTCGCGCACACAACTGTACGAACATTGTAATATGGTACAATGTTACAACTATGCGGTGGTAATTTACGATAAATTCATGTAGCCATTTCAAATTTAGCCATACCAATGTCAGTAAATTGATTAAGCAAATAACACTTGAGTAGCAGTTCCTTCCCACGATTAATTTCAGATTTGTTCCGAAAATTAAACCCGAATGTTTGTTTCAGTCGCGAGAAAAAACTTTCTACATAAGATCTTTTTCCGTATTTTGTTTGCCTTTTCCACCTCTTCATTCCATCTTCGCTGTATGACTTTATTAGTCTAATTGCAGCATTTCTCTCTGCCATACTTTGGATGCTCTGCTGCATTGTTTTTTTGGAGGAATTTTTGTCTTTATGCCGCATTCATCACACAATTTATAGAGTTTATGTCTGTCATATGCTCTGTCTGCATATAGTGCTTTTATGGCATGCTGAAAATTAACTCCTTTAAGTAAATCGCAAGCTCCATAGTGATCAGACCGTTACTGTATTTTGCAGCTATGGCTTTTTTGCTGTTTATATTCAACATTACATGCAATTTTCTTGTCTGTTCATAGCCACGATATTTTCTATCAGCGCTATTTTCCTTGCTGTGTGTTGTTATAAATGCTGATGCTTGTGCTATCTATGGCAATTTCGATATCTTCCATATTATTTTTATCAATTCTGCAATCATTGATCTTAATATTAAGTTTTTTTTGAAGCTTGCGAATAGCTGATAACTGCCAAATCTCTTCCTATTTGTTGCAAATATCCTTTTATAAACCCGACTGTTTGTCTTAAGCCAATTCTAAAAAGATTAACGATTATATGCACTAAAATCACAACTTTATCACTATAAATATAGTTGCCGCCCTGCATTTTTGGACTATTTTCATACCAATTTTCGATAGCTTTATCGATGTAACGAAAAATATTTCCTCTTTTTTCTAGAAATTTGTTATATTCATGGCAGTTACTAACTCTCATTTTTTGTGGCATATTTTTTCTTCAACAGTTAAATAGCTATTTATAATGAATTTTGTCAGTAGCCACCAGATTTTTTCAGTTGCTATGCAACAAAGCTATCCCAGTGTCAAGCACTGGGATGACAGGAAAAGAGGCTATTTGGATGACATCTTTCTTCTTGGTATAAATTATTTTATATCTCAATGTTCATACAGCTATGCACGTTGCTGCATAGTAGATGAGGTGTACTACCTCTAAGAATATACATTATCTCACATAATAATATAATATTTCGTTCATAAATCAACGTTTTTAACATGCAGCAAGAACATTTCCGTTGTAATTAAGGTTCTTAAGATGTATATTAATGAATCTTGTTTTCAATAAATAATGAAAGTAATAATTGTCATGATAATGTTATTGTGTAGCAGTTACACAATGGCAAGCGAGAGAATAAGTCTAGTGGATAAAAAACTATCTCAAGGATATGTAGCTCCAGTGCTTATAGAAAATAGCGTTATTTTATCAGACAAGCACGGCGCTTTATATTCCTTTGATATTGATAACTCAAAGGCTATGAATTGGAAATTACACCTCTCACATAGGAAAAAAATTGGTAACATGAGCCTATCACATTATGAAAAAAATGTTTTCTTTATAGTGGATAACACTTTACACGCAATAGGCGCAAAAACTGGCAAGATTGAGTGGGAAAAAGAATTGAGAGCTCCAGTAAGAGGAAAAGCAGCAGTAATAAATAATAAATTGGTAGTATTGACTATTGATAATTATCTGTACGTGTTTGATATAAAAGATGGCAGCTCCGCTTGGGCTTATCAAAACGGTATCAATGAGGTTCGAGGTTTGTATTCCATATCGCCAACAATTTCTAACGATAAAATAATAGCACCATTTTCAAATGGTGAGTTAATAGCTTTTAATGAAGATGGTAAAAAATTGTGGAGCCAAAAATTGGCTACAAACCTTTTGGATACACAGCTCACAGATGTAACTACTACACCGAGAGTGCTTGGCGATACTTTAATAGCTACAAATAATTCTTATATTTATGGTATTGACGTAAAATCAGGAAATATTTTATGGTCAAAGTCACTGCAAGTAAAAAGTGTATCAGACATTGAGTCATATTATAGTCCTCTTATTCCTGCAGAGAAACAAAAAGAAGGCGGCAGAATTTTTATAGTTACTAAAGACGATAAAATAATTGGCCTGGATATAAAAAATGGAGAAACAGTCTGGGCATCTGATTTAATAGAAAATACGCAATTGTTTGCTCCAATTATGCATGCCCATACACTGTGGGTGACAAGCAATAAAGGTTCAATGTTTGCTTTTCCGGGATCTGAAAGTGCAGGAAAGGTAGTCAAAGTACCTGGTAATGTGTTTCACACTCCAGTGTTTACTCGCAATAAGATATATGTAACAACTGAGGGAAAAGGTGTTTATTCTTTAGAAAATAGGTTTGTTTTTTATGACTGATTATGATTTAATTGTTATAGGTGGTGGCCCAGGAGGCTATAAGTGTGCTATCGCTGCTGCAAAACTTGGATTGAAAGTTGCCTGCATAGATAAAAATAGCATTTTTGGTGGTACGTGCCTGCGGGTTGGGTGCATACCCTCCAAAGCATTGCTCCATTCTTCCTATCAGTATGCTCACACGAAAAATGATCTGTCGAAGCTTGGCATAAAAATTAAGGACGCAAGTTTCGATTTAAAAGAAATGCTAGGCTATAAGGACGCCAGAGTTCAGGAACTTGGAAAAGGTATAGAATATCTGTTTAACCTTCACAAAATCACTAAAATCAATGGGCTTGCTTCTTTTGACCAAGGTAATCTTGAAGTTTCAGTTGAAGGTAAGGTGCTGAAGACAAAAAATATAGTAATTGCAACCGGTTCTGACGTTATTTCTTTGCCAGGAATTAATATCGATGAGAAAGACATTATTTCTTCCACCGGTGCACTATCTTTAACTGAAGTACCAAAAAAACTTGTCGTAATCGGAGCTGGGGCAATAGGGCTTGAAATGTCTTCTGTATGGAGGAGGCTAGGGTCTGAAGTCACTGTAGTAGAATTTTTTGATAGAATCGCTGCAGCAATGGATGGAGAATTAAGTAAGTCTCTACTTTCTAGTCTACAAAAACAAGGAATAAAATTTTTACTTAGCACTAAAGTTGAGGAGATAAAACAAAGTAGTAATTCTTTGAGTGTGAAAGTTTGCTCTGTAAAAGATAATCAAACAAACACTATAGAGGCGGATAAGGTATTGGTGGCAGCAGGACGCAAACCATGCACTGAGAATCTTGGTATTGATGAAAAAATAGAAAAAGATAATCGCGGTTTCGTTCAAGTTAACAACAGATATGAAACTAATGTGAAAGGAATATTTGCTATTGGTGATGTGATCGGTGGAGCAATGCTTGCTCATAAAGCAGAGGAAGAAGGGGTAGCAGTTGCAGAGATAATCGTTGGGCAAGTACCTCACGTTGATTATGGAATCATACCATCTGTCATTTACACTCACCCTGCGGTTTCTTCGATTGGTAAAACCGAAGAGGAACTCAAAAATGCTGGCCGTAAGTACAAAGTTGGTAAATGTCAATTTGCTGCAAACGGCAGAGCAAAAATCACTGATGATGCTGAAGGATTCGTGAAAGTGCTGACTTGTAGCAGAGCAGATACAATACTAGGTGTGCATATCATAGGAGCATACGCTGACACGCTAATCAACGAAGCAGCGGTTGCAATGGCATATGGCGCAGCAGCAGAGGATATATACAGAATTTGTCACTCTCATCCTGATATAAATGAAGCCTTTCGAGATGCGTGCATCGATGCTTTCTTTAAAAAATAATTGTGGACCTCGGTTCAATCATTGAAAAATGGTATGAGTGGCTGAGGTGCAACAGATCTTATTCACCAAACACTTTAGAGTCATACATGAGGGACTTGAAGGATCTTATAAGTTTCCTAAATACTCACATTGGTGGAGAAGTAAATGTCGGCACTTTGGAAAAATTGAGCGTACCTGAGTTAAGAAGTTGGCTTACCTCTCGTTACGCAAGAGGTGTAAACGCAAGATCCAACACTCGAGCACTCTCAGTAATCAGAAATTTCTTCAAGTACATAAAAAATAACCACAATATAGACAATGAAGCTGTATTTTCCTTATCAAGGCCAATTCAGAGAAGAACTTTGCCCAAAGCATTATCAATACCTGATATAAAAACTTTATTGAAAGAAATGAAACTATCCGATCTGGGCGAATCTTGGGTGGTAAAAAGAGAAATTGCGATTATCGTCCTGCTATATAGTACAGGCTTAAGAATCAGTGAAGCGTTGAACCTTAGGGTTAGTGATATTAACAATGAAAGTTTAATAGTAACAGGTAAGGGAGATAAACAAAGGCAGGTATTCATTCTTCCGGTAGTAAAAAAGTGTATACAAGAATATGTAAAAGCCTGTCCTTACCTTGATGAAGCACAACATCTTTTTGTGGGAGTAAGAGGAAAAAAATTGGGAAGAACTTATGTGGCCAATCGTTTGCAAAAAATAAGGAGAATGTTAAATTTACCAGAAATTTTATCTCCACATGCATTTCGCCATAGTTTTGCTACTCATTTGCTTCAGGAAGATATTGACATAAGATCAATACAACAACTGCTTGGTCACTCAAGCCTGGAAACTACTCAAATTTACACTCACCTCAATTATCAAGATGTTTTTAACATGTACAAAAATTTTCAGCAGGGCCTGGAGAAGAAATCAAAACTTTAACTTCGTTCTAAACCACCAAGCTGAGTGCTTTCAACATCACTAAGTATTGTGTTTGCTTTGTATGAAAAGTAGCATCCAATTGTAAAAAAGGCAAATGCAGTTACAGCAAGTGGAATACATATTTCCAAATTAGGTATTGTTAAACATGCACCAACAGCAAACGCTCCAGACAACACAAAAGAAGCAGAAGCGTAGTTGCTTTGTTCTCTATCAGAAGAAATTGCTTGCGAGGGTTTTTCGTTTTTATTACTCAGACTTTTAGTACGGAGCAGTCTATTTTCTGATGAAAGCCTATCTCTTTCTTCCCTTACTTGTTTCAAATCTCTTTTTAATTGTGAAATTTCAACAGTGTCACTTGCTCTTCCATACACAATTCTATTAAGTCGAGTTACTTCACTATTTAGATCATTGATTTTTATTTTTTGAGCCGATTTTTCCTGCCTTAAATCTTTTTCTAATTATGAAATTTTGCTAGTTTTATTCGTTAGCTCTTGCTCTTTCTCTACAAGTTGAGCTTTTGTTCTTTCAAGCCCTTGTAAAAACTTCTCAAAATCTTCTGGTATATTATTCGTATTTGCAGGAAATTTTTCATTTAAATAATCTTTAATAGAGTTAACTGGATTATCAACACCCCCCAATGCAGCAGTAACAACTGCACGATTTATAAAACAATTATCTTCTACTAATTTTTTCACATCATCTAAATCTTTTCTATTAATAGTATCAGTTAATCGGCTCTGAATAGCTTGTTCAATTGTTTGCTTTAATTGTGCATACTGCTCGTAACTAAAATCTAGGTCTTTATGTTTTAAAAGTTTTGTCAATACTTCTTTTTCATCTTCTGTTATCGTTCGTAAACATAATCGAATAATTAAGCTAAGTGGTGTTTTTATTCTTCCATCTTGGGTTCTTCTCCAGCAATTAGGATGAAGCTCTTGATTCAATAGTGTTTTCGCTTGGCAAATATTTCCGCTAGAAAGAGCAGCTAATAATTCTTTTCCTTTCTGTGCTTTTTGTATTTCTATTATCAAATGCCCAGCACGATTTTGTCTAGCACATTCCTCAGGATTTTGATGGTTTTTATTGGTTAGATAAGTGTTTATGTTTGGATGACTTAGTAAGAGTTGTAAAGTTTTCTTTTGTTGAAAGCACATTGCTAGATGCAAAACTGTATTGTTATTATTTTGTTCAGAAATATTAACATCTATGCTCCGGTGCAGTAGGAGCAACCTAATCATATTCTGATATTCTTTTTCTGTTTCAGAGCCTGCAGACAAATTAGTAACTATGGACATCAAAGGTGTCATGCCTTCTTTATCAAACGCATTAACATCCGCACCCTCTGCCAGAGCTTCTTTAAAATCTTCTAGATTTCCATCATCAATAGCCTTAAATAGCTGTTTTTTTGATTCACTTAGCTGTCTTGAAGTTGTCGGATTTCGAGCTTGCGATGCCGTGTTATCACCACCTCCATAAGCTCTATAATATGCTACACCGTTTCTATAAGGCATACTAAACCCTCTTTATTAATGATTTACTAATATAATTATGTAAAAGAAAAGGAAAATTGCAAGCAATTTATCTAAAATCCTAGAATTAACTACGACTCCAAAAACTTTTCTGCATCAAGCGCAGCCATGCATCCTGTTCCTGCTGCAACTACTGCTTGACGATATACCTTATCTTGAACATCACCTGCAGCAAACACTCCTGCCCTACTAGTTAAAGTTGTTCCAGGTTTTGTAATGATGTAACCCTGCTCATCCATTTCAACAAAGCCTTTAAAAATACCCGCATTTGGTGCATGCCCGATTGCAATGAACACTCCATCCACTTTTAATTCTTGGGTTTCTGCTGATTTAATCGCAATACCAGCAACCCTTTTTGGATTTTCTTCTCCAAGAATCTGCTCTACGGTATGGTTCCACATTACTTTTATTTTATCATTTTTAAAGAGCCTATCTTGCATTACTTTTTCCGCTCTTAATTTATCACGCCTGTGTATTAATATCACTTCTTTGGCAAATCGAGTTAAAAATATTGCTTCTTCAACAGCAGTGTTTCCACCACCAATCACAGCTACAACTTTATTCCTAAAAAATGCACCATCGCAAGTCGCACAAGCTGAAACCCCATAACCCTGAAATTTCTTTTCACTTTCTAAACCAAGCCACTTCGCTTGCGCACCAGATGCAATGATAATTGCATCTGAATAGTAGTCATTGATATTACCAGAAGATCTAAATCTATACTCATTAAAGTCCTCAAGTTGTTCAACGCTTTTTATCTCATCATCTATTATTTTTGCTCCAACCTTTTCTGCATGCAACCTCATTTGCTCCATTAGTTCTGGACCCTGTATTGAAACAAAACCAGGATAGTTTTCAACATCTGTAGTAATTGTAAGCTGACCACCAGGCTGCATTCCCGTTACTACAATTGGCTCTAAGTTTGCACGTGCTGCATATATAGCAGCAGCATAACCCGCTGCCCCAGATCCAATAATAAGAACTTTTGTACTAAATTTATAATTCTTCACTGTATGAGTTTAGATAATCAGCTACTCCTTCATCGCTTGCCTGCATTGCTGGCTTACCTTTTTTCCACCCTGCTGGACACACCTCACCATGCTCTTCATTATGTTTAATTGCATCAACGATTCTAACGAATTCATCGATATTACGCCCTAAAGGCAAATCATTTATCGATTGATGACGTACAATAAATTTATCATCAATAACGAAAGTTGCTCTCAGCGCAATTGAGTCATCATATAAGACCCCATAGTCTCTTGATATAGACTTTTTGATATCAGACACTAAAGTGTAGCTAATCTCTCCAATACCACCATCATTAACTGGAGTGTTTCGCCATTTATAATGTGAAAATTTTGAATCTACACTTATTCCTATCACTTCAACACCACGCTTTGCAAACTCATTTATTCTATTATTGAGCGATATCAGTTCAGTTGGGCAAACAAAAGTAAAATCAAGTGGATAGAAAAAAAGGACAGCATACTTATTTTTTATGTGTTTACTCAGACAAAAATCATCAACAATTTCTCCGCTGGAGAGAACAGATGAAGCAGTAAAATCGATAGCAGATTTTGTTACAAGATTCATAATTAACCTATTCTTTTAAAATAACTTTAATTTTACATCTTGATAAACTTATATGCAAGTTTTCTTTGGTTTTAGTCCTATAAAAACTTCCTAAAATAGCTCTTCTTTTTTACCGATAAGATACAATCCAGGTTGGAATACTGAGTGGGTGAGTATAAAATTCTACGTCATGCCACCGCTAACCGTCATACCGCCACGGTATCTCAGCCGCTCACAAGTAGCGGGATGACGAGCTTATCGTCATGCCACCGCGAACCGTCATACCGCCACGAACCGTCATACCGCGATTCATTCGCGGTATCTCTAGATCCCGCTAACAAGTAGCGGGATGACGGTTGTCGTTTAGCTATAAATGTTAAAAAATTTACCAAACGAAAAAAAAGGCAAAAGAAGCCCCGTGGTTGGCTAATTACTTACATTATACTTTCAAGTATGGCGTTTTTTTATTCT
>NZ_CACTIU010000055.1:0-9091 GCF_902713635.1 Wolbachia endosymbiont of Cardiocondyla obscurior
CTTAAATCCACACTATACGCCATTATAACTCAAATAGCTTATTATACCTTTATCATTTACTTTGGGAAGTACTATACCAGATGTTGATGGCGAAGTTAAACCAAAAAAGAAATTCAAACAATATCCTATAGGCTATTTCCATATTGATATTGCAGAAGTCAGAACAGAAGAAGGAAAGTTATATTTGTTTGTTGCAATAGATAGAACATCCAAATTTACGTATGTTGAGTTGCATAAAAGTGCTACAAAACCTATAGCTGCTGAGTTTCTACGTAATTTGATTAAAATTTTACCATATAAAATCCACACTATTTTGACAGATAACAGTGTACAATTTACCAACCAAAAACGCCATAAATACGCTTTTCAACATATATTTGATAGAGCTTGTGAAGAAAATGACATTGAACACCGTCTAACAAAAGTTAGCCATCCTTGGACAAATGGGCAAGTTGAGCGTATGAACAAAACTTTAAAGAATGCCACTGTTAAGAAGTATTACTATCAGTCTCACCAGCAACTCAAAGAGCATCTTTATGACTTTGTTATGGCCTACAATTATGCTAAAAGACTCAAAACTCTTAAGGGTCTTACACCTTTTGAGTTTATATCTTTACAGTGGACAAAATCTCCTGAATTGTTCATACTAAATCCACACCATCACACTCTGGGACCATACACTCCCTGTGTTTCGTAATATTATACAATCAAATTGATAAAAGCTGTATTATCTCCTTGCAGCATTAAGTGTATATTTTTTGCTATTTTTTCCACTAAGGGAGTAACATTATCAAAATTTGAAAATTTTGATAACACATAATCTGCTAAGCTTCTTTGATCTTCAGGTCTACCCACTCCAAATCTCAAGCGCCAATAATCGTTGCCAATAAAACTATCTATGGATTTAAGTCCATTATGTCCAGCAGAACTACCACCTTTCTTTACTTTTATTCTTCCAAGTTCCAAATCAGCGTCATCGTGTATGACAACGATATTATCTAGCGATAATTTGTAAAAGTTTCGTATTTTTGCAACAGAAATGCCTGAATTATTCATAAATGAATAAGGCTTTATTAACATGATTTTATTATCATTAATTATGCCAGAGGTTATTAGATAATCGGCTTTTTTAGAGAACGACTGGAAATTCCAATATTTGCAGATTGCATCAACGGTGATGAAGCCGATATTATGATGAGTTAGCTCATATTGACTGCCAGGATTACCAAGCCCAACTATCAGGTGCACTATTCCTCTGTTTCTGCTTGAGGTTCTTCAACGTCACTATCGGCAGCAGAAATTGTAACAATGGTAAAATTTTCTTCTTCATGAGCTACAAACTTAACACCTTCTGGTAATTTTACATCATTGATATGTATAGATTGGCCAATCATTTTGCCGGATAAATCAACTTCTATAACCTGAGGTATTTTATCAGGAGAGCATTTAACAGCAATAGAACGACACAAAACATTAAGCACTCCACCTAACTTGATCCCTGGAGCTTTACTTTCATTCACAAATGATAGAGGTATGTCTATTTTAATTTCGCTGCCTTTATCAACAAATTGAAAATCAACATGTTGCACAGTATCCTTTACTACATGCAATTGGATATCGCGAACAAGAGCATATTCCTTTTTGTCCGAAATATTCAGCTCTATCAAATGTGCAGAAAGAGAACCTGATTTATATTGCTTCGTGAATTCCTTTGCAGACAATGTCAAATTTACATTATTATGGCCCTTTCCATATATGATTCCAGGGATGTTTCCTTTCTTCCTTAGAGAATGCATCGCTTTTGTTTTTGTTATATCACGTAACTCTGCATTAATTGTTACTATTTCCTGTTGCGTCATCGGTTACTCCTGTTTAGCTAATCCTTTTAATATAATTTAATAATAATATAACATAAAAATATTTATTTCAAACTTCATTCTTTCATACTAATTGTTTGTGAAAGGATTTATTTGGATATATATTTAAGCTTATTTAACAAGAACTATGGGCATTGACGATAAAGTAGTTTTTAGGATTTATAGACCAACAAGAACTGCAACACAATCTGGTTTAGGTAATACAAATTTCTGGCACCTAAAAATTGAATCTGGTTCTTACTACATTGAACCTTTGATGGGGTGGGTTGGCTCAAAAGATCCAAAAAAACAGATTGTATTAAAGTTTGACTCTCTTGAAAAAGCAGTATTCTACGCAAAAAAACGCAACGTTAAATACGTAATTGAAATGCCAAAAAATGTTAAGAGGCTGCCAAAATCTTACGCAAGCAATTTCATACTAAAGTAAGTTGCACAACAAATGGTGTTATGCAAGTAGCTGACACTGCTCTCCTTTGTTATCCCAGTGCCCAGACACTGGGATCCAGGAATTTTATTAAGTTGGTAAGCATAAAAATAGCTGTTTTACGTTAAAATACAATGTTTTTGATGATTATGGAAAGGCTGGATCCCAGTGTCAAGCACTGGGATGACACCATTTGTTGTAAACTCACTTTTACTCTATGGTTATACTACCTTGCCGCTATCCTGAACGGATACAAAGTAAGTTTTATTGTGATGTGCTCATCTGTAAAAAATAAGACTTAATCTCACTGTTGATCATGGATTTTAAGTTGTGCTAGCACGCTGCGGCCATTTAAAGAGTCAAGATTTTTAACCTGGCTAGCCAGTATTAAAGAGTTATTTTTCAGGTATTTCTTTACAAGGCTTGCAAGCCTTTTTGGATTATTCAAATAGCTCCATTCTGCTTGTAAAACTTTTATATCACTTTGCACTAAATTAATTTCACTTTTTATTTTTATTAGCTCTCTATTTAATGACTGAACATGTAATTTTACCTTAAATAGTCCTACAATGCTAAGAAAAAACATAACTATTGAGATGATGCAGAAAGTTCTCATGACAACCTCTGTATAGCTCTTAGTTTTGCTGAGCGTGAACGCGGATTTGCACTTACTTCTTCTATACTTGCTTCGATCACTTTTTTATTTAGAAGAGAGAATGTCTTGCAATCAGTAGCACATAAATCTTTAAAAAAAGTTTTGACTATACGATCTTCTAAGGAATGAAAGGTGACGACAATTAATTTGCCATTCTCACTTAAAATCTCAGATGCAGCTTTAATGCCCTTTTCAAGTTCTCCCAGCTCATCGTTTACCCATATTCTGATTGCCTGAAATGTTCTGGTTGCAGGATCAATTTTGCTTTTTCCACGAAATACCACGGAACGTACAATATCCGCAAGCTCAAATGTAGTTTTGATAGTTTTCTTCTTCCGTGCATTTACTATTGCTCTTGCGATTTTGCGAGAATGACGTTCGCCTCCGTAGTTATATATAGTATTTGCGATTTCTTCTTCGCGTAAAGCGTTAACAAACGTTGAAGCGTTTATATAAGAAGAGTTATCCATACTCATATCGAGTGGACCATCATGTAAAAATGAGAACCCTCTATCCCCGTTATCAAGCTGCATAGATGAAACTCCGATGTCAAAAACTATTCCATCGATACCTTCAATATTGTTGCTATCTAATAAATTTTTAATATTACTAAACTTCTCAATGAATAGTTTTATTCTATCTGGATATCTAACGCTTAAATCATCATAAAACTTAGTTACCGTTTCATCTCTATCAATTGCATATACTTTGCAATCAGCTGACTCCAATATTGCTTTGCTATACCCTCCAGCTCCAAATGTGGCGTCCACGTATATGCCACCATCCTGCGGTGATAGTAGTGATAGCATCTCTTTTAACAAAACTGGAGTGTGTGTCATATCAAAAAATTTAAGTACAGTTGGTGTAGATATCCTACTCTATTCTACTCTACTCTTCACATCAATTTTATTTATGTACATAGATTTTCTTGCCAAAATATGGTATCTTATCGGAATATATGAGCAATAATATTAAAATCAAGGTTTAATATTGTTAATATAATATTCACATAACGTTCACATTTTTTTTTATATATAAGATCAAACAGGCTATAGGGAAATTATGCAGCAAATAACAAAAGTAATATTTTCAAGTTTGATTTGTAACACTTTATTGTGGTATGACCACATGCTTTTTGGCCACTTAATAAACATAATAGGTGGTGTGTTTTTTCCATCGGATGATCAACTAACCAGCGTATTGAAGGCTTTTGGAATGTTTGCAGTGGGTTTCTTAATGAGACCAGTCGGTGCTGCTATATTTGGTCACATTGGTGATAAACATGGCAGAAGAGTTGCCTTATTGCTCTCGATTATATTAATGACTTTATCAACCGTATTAATTGCTTTTGTTCCAGGTTATCAAAGCATTGGAATACTAGCGTCAATGCTGGTAGTGTGTTTAAGATTATTGCAGGGTATATCTCTTGGAGGAGAAGCAGGAAATGCACCATTTTTAATAGAACATGCTCCTAAAAACAAAAAAGGATTTTTTGGCAGCATTGAAGTATTAAGCGCAATTTTTGGTTCAGTATTAAGCTTGATAGCGGTACTCATATGCAAAAAAGTATCTGATTTTGAATCTTGGGGGTGGAGATTACCTTTCATTTTCAGTTTAGCAATGGGATTAATTAGCATATATATGAGATATATACTTGATGAAAGCCCAGAGTATAAAAGACAAAAAAATCCGTCTAAATTGCCACTAAAAGAGTTATTAAACAATTACAAAAAGCCTGTTCTAATATCAATAGGTATTGACTTGGTTGAAAATGCGTCTCTCTATATATATTTGGTATTTTTCAATGTGCTTACGAATAAAATATTAACAGTAAATACTCATTTTAATCATATAGTGGAAATACTGAGTCAAATTGCGCTCGGAGGATTGACAATATTGTTTGCAATACTTTTTGATAAGGTAGGAAGAGAAAAAGTTATGAAATTTGCATTTATAGCTTTTGTAATAGTGAGTTATCCAGTTTTTTCAATGTTATGTAGTGGCAATTACTTGCTGGCACACATTCTTTTATAATTCCAATAGCTGCATCGCTTGGTCCTGTCAGTGCACTTATGTGCGAATTATTTCCAACAAAGGTTCGGTACAGTGGATTTGGTTTATCAAGAAATATAGCTGCTGGATTTTTTGGCGGCCTTGCACCATTTATATGCACAACAATTATCAAGGTTACAGGACAAGAGACTTCAGCTAGTTTTTACATGATTTTCTGTGCATTAATTGGGCTAGTTGCTATATCGCAAATTAAGGGTGAGCTTTCTTCAAAATTACCCAAAGTAAACCAAGTATAGTTGCAGTATAGCAGAATTTAAAAAAATCTAATTATAAGGTGGGAAATGCCAATTCTTAGGTGATAATGTGAATATTTCAGCACCATCTTTTGTTACTCCAATCGTATGCTCAAATTGAGCAGAAAGTGAAAGATCGCGTGTTGTTACTGTCCAGTCATCGAGTTTACTGAGCAGAGTCTCATGTTTTCCAGCATTAATCATTGGCTCTATTGTAAAAAACATACCTTCCTTCAAGACGAGATTTTCATCTTGATCATAGAAATGCACTACATTTGGTGGAGCATGAAAGACTTTTCCTATACCATGTCCGCAGTAGCTGCGTACGATAGAATATCCAAAATCTCTAATATATTTCTCTATAGCAAGCCCTATTTCATTTAACTTATTGCCGGGCTTAACTTGTTTGATTGCTTCCATCAATGCATGATAAGTAGCGTCACACAAGCGTTTTGCTTTTATTGATGGCTTGCCAACCCAAAACATGCGACTTGTATCACCATGCCAGCCATTTAAAATCACCGTGACATCAATATTTAAAATATCTCCATCTTTAAGTGGTTTATTATCGGGAACACCATGGCACACAACTGCATTTTTTGAAGTGCAAATCGATTTTGGATACCCCCTATAGTTTAGTGGTGCTGGAATTGCACCTGCATTAATTATAAAATCATGACATAGATCATTTAACTCATTAGTTGTCACCCCTACCTTTACGTACGGTGCAATGAAATCAAGAGTTTCAGCAGCAAGCCTGCCAGCCTTGCGCATAAATTCAAAATCTTCTTGTGAGTGTATAGTTATGTTCATATTTTCCATGTCTTATTGTAATTGGTACGCTTACTCGCAAGTACATAAACATAATAATTTTACATATTATAAAAATAAGTCCTATGGATCCTAGTGTCAAGTCATTTGTATGAAAGGTGGTAAAACAGAAATCTAGACTGTAACTTTTGATTTAACCCAATTATACAATTTACTCATTTTACCATCCTGACCTAAAATACCAGAATTATTTTTATAAAAAGTGTCAACTATTAGCTTTATAGAGCCTATAGCAGCAGAAAATACAGGATTTTTATCATATTCGCCATCAAGACCGCTACAAGACTCAGGGCACCCAATTCGAACTTGCTTATTGAATATATAGCCTGCAATTTCCTTCATGCTTGTGAGTTGACTAGTTCCACCTGTGATCACTACTTTATTAATTGGATCTTTCTGCTCTTGAAATTGCTCTCTTACCATTTCAAGTATTTCTTCAACTCTTGGTCTTATGATGTTAATAAGCTCAGATTTGAATACTTGAGTAGGTTCATCATTTTCGTTGTTTTGCATTGTAATGTACTCATTCTCATCTATTGAAGTTACGATAGTGCTACCATACAGTATTTTTATATACTCTGCACGTTCTATGCTTGTGCATAGCCCGTAAGCAATATCTCGAGTGATATGAACGCCACCAATTGGAACGCTGCTTGCATACACAAGTTTCCCTCTTTTGAAAATTCCAATTGCAGTGCACCCACCGCCTATATCAACAATAGCAGTCCCGAGCTCTTTTTCATCTTCACTGAGACACGCAAGACCTGCAGAATATGCAGAAGCAATACAACCTGCCATATTTAATCCACCATTATTGGTAATACAGTTTTCAATATTGGTAAGCGCTGGACGCGAAGCAGTGACAACATTAACATCAGCAGATAGTCTTTTTCCGTACAATCCACCAACTTCTTTTATGTCAGTCATGTCATCTAAGTGATATTTCAGTGGTATATTGTGAATGATAACATTTTCTTCAATATATTTCTCAAACGTCTGAAAAACTACACGTTTTATATCCCGGTCAGAAATTTCATGATTAGCTGCAATAATTTCATTATGTACATTGAAAGATGAGATGCCACATCCAGCAATGCTCACATATATCTGGTCTATAGTTTCCTCTGACACTTGCTCAGCTAAACCTATAGTTGATGAGATGGAGTAATTTGCGTGTTTTACATTAGTTATCGACCCACCGTTTACACCTTCTGCAATCTTATAACCCGTTCCTGTTACTTTATAGCTGAAGTTGCCATTTATCTTAACGATTAGACAAATAATCTTTGTTGTACCTATGTCTAAAACAGCAAAAACGTTTCTCTTTGGTTTTGCTATTACTGCAGAGTACATTAGTTAACCTTATTACGCAATTTCATTTAAATTGTAGCTTTCTTTAATAATTTATATTTCTATTATAGATATAGCAACATTTTAATATACACTAAATTCTGGACAAAAGGAAAAGCAAAACATAGAATTATAATTTTTATGTCCATATTACCAATTGTAATTGCCCCTGATGAAAGACTAATCACACGTGCCAGTGAAGTAACAGATATAAACGATAAAATTAAAGAATTAGTAAACGACATGTTCGAAACTATGTATGATGCAGAAGGTCTTGGCCTTGCTGCAGTGCAAGTTGGAGTGTTAAAGAGAATTTTTGTTGTGGATGTTCAGCTAGAAACAATTGAAAATGAGCCAGTAGGGTATGAATCGACTGGCAAATTTTATATGATTAACCCTGAAATTACGGAATTATCCGATGAACAAGTAATTCTCAAAGAAGGGTGCCTTTCAATTCCAGAGCAAAGCTATGAAATTAAGCGTCCAAAATATTTGACTGTGAAATATAAGGATTTAAATAATGAGGAACAGACGCTAAAAGCTTGCGGCTGGCTTGCAAGGTGTATTCAGCATGAATTAGATCACTTAAACGGCATATTATATATTAGACATTTATCTAAATTAAAGTATGATATGGCCATGAAAAAAGCACAAAAGGTTAAAAAGCATTATGAGCAATAAAGACCTAGAATTATTAAAATTTTACCATGAAGTGGGCGTTGATTGCACACTAATGGAGGGTGAAGAGGAAAAAAAATTGGAGAGCAAAGAGAGTGTACAACCCTCTGTTATCCAAACTGGGACCAAGAAGAAAGATGCAGATACGCGCTGGGGTGACACTAAAGATGGAAAAGACATGTTTCCAAGTGACTGGATAATCGAAGCAAGGAAACTTGCAAGCAAATGTAATAGTGTGGATGAACTAAGAAGTGCAGTTGAATCATTTGAAGGTTGTGAGATAAAAAAAACTGCAACTAATACTGTCTTTTCCGATGGTAATCCAAACGCAAAAATTATGCTTGTTGGTGAAGCTCCAGGGGCAAATGAAGACCTTCAAGGCATACCATTTTGTGGTGCAAGTGGAATGTTGCTCGATAAAATGTTAAATGCAATCAATCTTGATCGCACTAAGGTATACATAAGCAATACTGTATTTTGGCGCCCACCTGGCAATAGAAAGCCAACCGACCTAGAGCTTGATATGTGCAGACCATTTGTTGAGAAGCATATTGCACTAGTTTCACCACAGATTTTGGTTTTAGTTGGTGGAATTGCGTGTTATAGCCTTCTTGACAGCACAAAAACTATATCGAATTTGCGTGGTAGATTTCATACGTACACTAACCAATATTTGTCCAATTCAATCACCACAGCCGCTATATTTCATCCAGCTTACCTACTTCGCCAACCGGCACAAAAACGTTTAGCCTGGGAGGATTTGAAGAAGATTAGGGAGTATCTTGATAACACCAATAACTGTACGAATACTTAACACCACTGGTGTCGGAAAGTAGCCCGCAGAAACGAAAAAACTTGCTTGACAAACTCCGCCAGCCCCCTTATCATAAAATTGAAGCTATTGTATTTGCTTTCGCCAATCTGCAGATTAAAAGGTAAGGATTACTTAATGTATCGGCGTCTTATGTTC
>NZ_CACTIU010000056.1:0-8747 GCF_902713635.1 Wolbachia endosymbiont of Cardiocondyla obscurior
TAAATCCACACTATACGCCATTATAACTCAAATAGCTTATTATACCTTTATCATTTACTTTGGGAAGTACTATATCTTTACCAAATATAAGCCAAAAGGTGGTGCAGTAACTCCAGCGGCATTTCTTTTGCATTGGTTTAATATATTTAGCATTTCTTGCGGATTGGTTCTATTTTTTCCAAATTCAACTAAAGTACCCACAATAATTCTCACTTGGTTATGTAAAAAGGAAATAGCAGATATTTTGATGTGTATATGATTCCCGTTTTGTATTATATCGATATCATCAATTGTTCTTATCGGATTTGCGGCGTGACAATCTTTTGAACGGAAACTTGAAAGGTCATGTTTTCCAAGTAGATGTTTAGCAGCTTCACGCATAATATTTACATCAAGTGGGCTAAACACTTGCCATACATAACCCGTCTCCAGAGCGGCAGGAGCATAGCGATTAACTATTCTGTATTCGTAATATCTTTTTTTTGCTGAAAACCGTGCGTGAAACGCATCATCTACAACTTCTACATTGAGCACAACTATAGGAATTGATTTTAAATGATAATTTATTGCGTTTCTTATTCTATAAAGCTCAAATTCCTTTTCGATATCAAAATGAGCAACTTGTCCTAAAGCATGAACCCCTGCATCAGTTCTGCCACCACAGTACAAAGTAACTTTCTCACCACTAAAATTAAATATAGCATTTTCTATCTTCTCCTGGATTGAGTTAGCAGAGTGTTGCTGTTTTTGCCAACCAGAGAAACTACTACCATTATATTCTACCGTTATTTTGTATCGCACTGCATTACATCAAGCTCTATCTAAAATAGTCATTTTCTATCTTAACATAATTTATGGTCAAGCCTACAGTGCTGCCACTCCCATAAAGTAGTTCGTCCAATCTTAAATCTTGCTGCCACTGCTTCTCTGCTTTCTCCTTCGTCTAGCGCCTCCATTGCTTTTTTTCTTAAATCATAACTATATGCTGCTGGCATTCAACCTCCTTATCATTATCTATCCTTATCACATCCGGACTTCTATGAAAAGAGCTATAAATCGTGAAAAAGAACTGCTCATTAAGTGCTGTTTGCTTAATAAATTTACTGACATTGGTATGGCTAAATTCGAAATGGCTACATGAATTTATCGTAAATTATTACCGTATAAGGTACGATGCGACAAAGCCATCCCAGTGTCAGCTACTCGGATGACACCGTCATAAAGGAACCAGTGTTAGCTACTTGGATGACAACCATTGTGCTTGAGGCAAAATTGACTATCACTTCTTTTTATAGAGCTTGCTCCAAACTTTGTTGTTAGTTAATACAAAAAACACTGTTAAAATTATAAAATACGCCACTACTTTTAATCCAAGTTTATGCCGGCGCTCTAATTCTGGCTCTGCTGCCCATTGTAAAAAATTTATCACATCATACGCCATATTTTCAACTGTGGCTTGCCTTGCACCATCATATTCCACCATTCCTTCAGAAAGTGGTGGCGCCATAGCTAATCTGCCTGTTGGAAAATACGAATTAAAATATAAATCATTTTCATCGTGTTCGCCGTTTTGATAGCCTGTTAACAATGAATAGACATAATTTGCACCATCATGCCTTGCTTTAATAATTAATGATAAGTCTGGTGGGACTGCACCATTGTTGCTTGCTGCAGCTGCTTCTTTTGTATCAAAAGGCGCAATAAAATAATCCGAAGGTACTCCAGGTCTGTCAAACATTTCACCCAAATCATTCGGACCATCTTTAACTTGATAAGAAGCTGCTATTTGTTTTACATCTTCTTCAGAAAAACCGACATCTTGCAAATTACGAAATGCTACCCTATTCATTGAATGACAAGCAGCACAGACTTCTTTATACACTTTATAGCCACGCTGAATTGACTCTCTATCGAAAGATCCGACAATTCCATCAAATTTCCAGTCTATTTTCTTATTTGGTGATGATTTAAATTCTTCTGCAGATATAAGACTAGATAGAAATAACATGCAGAAGATTGCAAATACATTAGATCCCATGCATAACCACTGTTTTAGTAAATTTCGAATTGATGTCATGCAAGTAGCTGACACTGGAATCCAGCTTATTTCATCACTGACATTATGGTTATCATGCACTCCTAGAATCTGTTGTCCATTGCATGATTTGTAAGTATTTTTATACCTGGATCCCAGTGTCAAGCACTGGGATGACAACGGAAGATAGTGGAATGACACTGTGTGTTGTATACAACGTTCATACAATTGTGTACATGATGCTGGAATCCATTTATTTTTTTTCTGGATCCCAGTGTCAAGCACTGGGATGACAAAAGAGGGCTCTGGGATGACAGAAGAGAGCTCTGGGATGACAGAGAATTTTGTAAGAGATCTGCTTTGAATTGACATCACCTCATCTCCGGCACAGAATCACTTAAGGTTTTTGGTGGTTCTTTTGGCTTTTCATACTTACTAAGCAGTGGTAAAACTATCACAAAGTATGCAAAGTAATAAAGAGTAGATAGCCTACTCATAGTGATGTAAGGCTCTTTTACCTCTTGTCCTCCAAGCCAGGCAAGAAGTACAAAATTTATTGCAAAAACCCAAAAAAATTTCTTAAACACCGGGCGATAAGCACCACTTTTAACTTTTGATTTATCAAGCCAAGGTAACAAAAACCACACTAAAATAGACGCAAACATGGTAAGCACACCAGTAAGTTTATCTGGAATTGAACGTAGCATTGCATAAAAAGGTAAAAAATACCACTCTGGCACTATATGTACCGGAGTGACCATAGAATCAGCTTCTATATAATTGTCTGGATGCCCAAGATAATTGGGAGCATAGAAAACAAATGCGAACAAAACTACAAAAAACAGACCAAAAGTTATGCAATCCTTGACTATATAATAAGGATAGAGAGGGATGGTATCCTTATCTGATTTTACCTCCACTCCACTTGGGTTACCAGAGCCAAACCTATGCAGAGCTATCACATGAAGCATAGCTAAAGCAATAATAACAAAAGGCAGAAGATAATGCAGAGCGAAAAAACGGTTAAGTGTTGGGTTATCCACTGAAAAACCACCCCATAACCATATAACTATTTTATTGCCAATTAAAGGTATAGCAGAAAATAAGTTGGTTATAACTGTTGCACCCCAGAAACTCATTTGTCCCCAAGGCAATACATATCCCATAAAGGCAGTTGCCATCATTGCAAAAAATATAAATATTCCAATAAACCACACCATCTCTCTCGGTCTTTTATAAGATCCGTAATATAATCCACGCATTATATGAACATAGACTACCATAAAGAAGAGCGATGCTCCAACAGCGTGAGTGTAGCGTATTAACCACCCGTAATTCACATCTCGCATTATGCGCTCTACACTATTAAACGCATAATCAACATGCGGAGTGTAGTGCATAGCAAGAAATATACCTGTTATTATTTGTAAAATCAGCGCTATACCAGCCAAAGAGCCAAAGTTCCAAGCATAATTTAAGTTTTTTGGCACTTGGTAAGAAGCAGTGTGTCTTAGAAAAGAAAATATAGGCAATCTATATTCTATCCATCCTAATATGCCTTTTTCTTCTTTTATTGTTTCTTTTTTGTTATCTTCCTGCATAACTTAAACCTTTCTGAACACATGTCCATTGCTACTTTTATCTTATTTTTTTATTGTAGCAACTTATCCTTTACGCACAAATAAAAACTTTAAAGCAATATTAATTACCTCTTCAGCAACCTGTCACGTGCTGCGTTTAATTTTTGTGCAAAATATTCCGAGCCTCCTTTATCTGGGTGAACTAATTTCATTAAATTTTGATATGCTTTATTGATTTCATTTTGGTTCGCTCCAGAATCTATTCCTAGCACTTTAAATGCTCCATCTCTGAACATGTTACTACTACCAGACTAGTATGATTTTGTCTTGTAAATTTATTCAACAACCCTATTCTAACTATATAATGAAAAATTATCTACAAAGTGTTTATGAAGATGGTATGAAAATCCAACTATCTAAAGTCAACAAATATTTATTAGTTTTACTGATTACTGTCTCAGCATTTCTCATATCTGGGCAAGTATCCAGTTCAAGCAATATCGAGAATGATTTTCAAGATTTACAAGAAAAATTACCATTATTGAAAGATCAGGATTTGTTATTTTTAGATCCAGCTTCAGCTTTAAATTATGGTGATAGGGCAGGTAAAAAAGTGTTAATGGTTATAGTTCACCATACTGAAACATCAACACTAAAAGGTACAAAAGATACGCTGAATGCTAGAGGATTGTCAGTTCATTTTATTGTCGATAGGGATGGCAGCATCACCTTAATGGTTCCATTAGAGAAAGAAGCATGGCATGCTGGTATTAGTTATGCAAGAGTTAAGGTAGATAGTAAGCTTGAAGAGTTACGGAAGCTTAACAACTATTCTGTAGGTATTGAAATTGTAAACACAGGACTTGAGCCTTTTCCGGAAGAGCAAATGAGATCTGTTAAAGAGCTGATTTTATACCTTATGGAGCGTTTTAAAATTAAAAGGGATATGATATTTAGTCATTCTGAAATAGGAACTATAGTGTATGATCCAGAGCTTGGCTATACAATGCGTAAACCAGATCCACACAAATTGTTTGATTGGGAGTTATTAGAGAAAAATGAAATTGGATTGCACATAAGTGACAGAATAAACCCTAAAGATGCTAAACACAAAATGGGCAAAACATTGTATAAAGCAGGTGATAGAAATGAAGGTATTTTGAAATTAAAACAAAGGCTGAACAGATTTTTCTATAAGATAGAACCTTGGAATGATAAGAAAGGTAATGTAATTTTTCCTGATAATAATGCTGATTACTCAGATGAGTTTGATGAGAATTTTGTATGGGTTATTTATCAGTTTTCAATACATAATTTACCAAGAGAAATTAGAAAAGATCTACCTCTTAAACTAGAACAAGCAGATATATTTCCTGAATTCTTTAGTGAATATAGTCATGGCATTTCTTCTAGTTATCTAACCTTTAGTGAAAAAATTAAATCGACTCTACAACCATGTTTAAGCAAAGTAGATTATGAGAATTTATTATCTTCTCTTGCACAATATGAGAATAACATTTCTCCTGATGCATCTACCACTTTAATGTACAAAATTAAGTTATACTATGATTCTTATTTAAGATATCGCATATGGTCTTCACTCTATAAACCATTTAAGCTTAATGTATTGGAAGAGTTAGAGATTTTAAAGAGTGGAGTGTTATCTTTAAAATCACTAGATAGCTCTAAAGCTGCAGAAGTTTCCAGTTTAATTGATAGCTTTAAAGTAGATATTTCTTTAGAATTTCAGGGTTTTGAAAAACAGTGGTTTCAGGAGTTTAAGAATGCTTGGAGACAAGAATTTATACCTTCCCTGGAAGAACAGATAACATGGACTGCACTACATGAAGCAATATTGGAGTATTTAGAAAAAGCAAAGGAAGAAATTCGTTAAACGAAAACTTTTTTTAAGATCACTTTTTTAACAATTTATCACGTGCCGCATTTAGCTTTTGCGCAAAATATTCCGAGCCTCCCTTATCTGGGTGAACTAATTTCATTAAATTTTGATATGCTTTATTGATTTCATTTTGACTTGCCTCAGGATTCAGCCCCAGTATCTTTAATGCTTCATCCTTGGACATGTTATCACCAGTGTAATTTTCAGTATAACTTCTACTGCTACTAAATTCGTTCAAAAACTTACTCAATATAGAGTTCATCATGAAACTTATGTTATTTTTTTTTGTCAGGAAAAGAAAAAATACAACAACGCTAGGCAAGACAAATGTAACTACTATGAATATCAAAAAAAGGAAAAAGATGAATGACATGTATATTTTTTTATCATTTTATGATTAAATAGTAACAATTATAATCGTCATGGTAAATAACATGTTCATTCAGATTGAAGAAACACCTAATCCAAACACACTGAAATTTCTCCCTGGATTTGCAATTCTAAACGAAGGAGAAACGGCTGATTTTTCAAATGCAAATGAGATAAAAAATTCTAAACTAGCAGCAAATCTTTTTCAAATAGAACATGTGGTAAGAGTGTTTTTTGGTCATGATTTTATTTCAGTAACAAAATTGGGTGGAATTAATTGGGATACATTAAAAGTAGAAATTTTAACTACAATCATGGATCACTTTACTTCAGGTGGAAAAGCACTAGATAAAGAAGGAGTAAATGATAATAATATACCGGATGAAGAATTTTTTGATAAAAATGATATAGAAATTGTAAATAGAATAAAAGAATTAATGGAAAGTTATATCAAACCTGCAGTTGCTCAAGATGGTGGCGATATCAAATTTCGTGGCTATAAAGACGGGATAGTTTATGTTGAGTTACAAGGAGCTTGCTCTGGATGCCCAAGTGCTGCAATTACTTTAAAGCAAGGAGTGCAAAATATGCTGAGCTACCACATACCAGAGATTGCAGGTATAGAGACCACACTATGACTAATCAAACGGTTAGAGGAACAAAAGATCTCCTGTTTGATGAATGGTACAAGTTTAAACACATAGAGCAAACAGCAAGCAGAATCTCAAATCTATATGGCTTTTTGCCTGCTCAAACTCCGATATTTGAATACACGGAGGTTTTTACAAAAACCTTAGGTGATAGCTCAGATATCATCACTAAAGAGATGTATAGCTTCAATGATAAAGGGGGAAAGAGCATAACTTTACGTCCTGAGTTCACTGCAGCGATTGTCAGGCTACTCATTGAAAAAAAACTGCAAACACCGATAAAATTATTCTCAACAGGACCTGCATTTCGCTATGAAAGACCGCAAAAGGGAAGACAAAGGCAATTTCATCAGATAAATTTTGAGGTTTTTGGCATAGAAGATCCAAAAGCTGATATTGAATTGATATCACTCGCTCAGCACTTACTAACTGAATTTGGCATCAATAAAAATGTAAAGCTGGAAATCAACTCTTTAGGTGATGGTGAAACAATAACTAAATATAGAGAAGCTTTGATCTTATACTTTACAAAGTATCAAAATGATCTATCAGAAGATAGCAAAAATAGGTTGATCAAAAACCCACTCAGAATACTGGATTCCAAGGACGAGAAAGATAAATCAATAATTTCTGATGCGCCCAAAATCAGCAATTATTATACGAAAGAGTCCTCAGATTTCTTTGAACAAATACTAAATGGATTAACAATTCTTGATATACCTTATACCGTAAACAATAAACTAGTTCGAGGTTTGGATTATTATTGCCACACAGTGTTTGAGTTTGTTACAGAGGATTTAGGTGCACAAGGGGCAGTTTTTGCCGGTGGAAGATACGATAATTTAGTATCTTCAGTAGGTGGAAAACACACTCCAGCAATAGGATTTGCAGGGGGTATTGAGCGCATAATGGAGTTAATCAATTATTCTCCGAAAGAAGAGCGACCTATTTACCTAATTCCAATCGGTAGAGAGGTTGAAGAATATACCCTAACACTTGCGAATGAATTGCGCAGAAATGGTTTATATGTAATCTATGAATATAGCGGAACGCTCAGAACCCGAATGAAAAAAGCAAATCAAGCAAATGCTAAAGCTGCTTTAATCTTTGGCGATGAAGAATTGAGTAGTAAAACTTTAAAGATTAAAAACATGGATACAGGTGAAGAAAAAATAATTGCTCGCGATAACACAATAGAAAATATCTATTAGGAGCAATGCAAATGTTTTTCTCAGTCAGCTATAGAAGAAAATTCGTCTGCACAAGAATTTTTCATAGCATTCAATGTATCATAATCTGTAAAATCTAATTTTACTGGTGTGATAGTAATAAATCCTTCTTTTATTTTATTTATACTACCACTGCCTGAGTGCTCTCGAGACCAATTTAAGCTAAAAGAGCCATTCGAATTTTCAGTAAAAATTAAATCCCCATCAATGTTATATTCACCTTGTTCAGCAAATTCTACTCCTTTTACTTTTTCTGTAGCAGGAAAATTTACACTCATCACTATGTTTTTAGGCCAACCAACCTTAACGAGCTTGGCAATAACCTTTGGTGCAAAAACCTTTGTATTGTGCCAGTCTATTTTATCATGATAAACTTGGCTCAGTGCAATAGAAGGTATAGACCTTGCAGCACCTTCCATTACAGCACCAATTGTTCCTGAATAACAAATATCGTCCCCGACATTTGATCCAATATTTACTCCGGACAATATTAAGTCTGGTTTTTTATTCATAACTTTATTTAGCGCAATAATGACACAATCTGCAGGAGTACCAGACACACTAAATTCCCTTTCACTATGTTGGTTTATTCCAATAGATTGTTTCACTGGATAATCAAGAGATCTTGCAGCTCCGCTTCTATCAGTATCTGGTGCCACTATCCATATTTCTGGCGCAAAATTCCGTGCAATCTCTTTGAGTAATTTTATTCCTTCACTTCCAAAACCATCATCGTTTGTTATTAATATTATCATATACAATGTTCAGCTATACAGCTCCAAATTATGTAAACCACTGGCTGTAAATAAACTCATGAGGCTTTAAGTTTCTTTGCATAACTACGAACTGTAACAAAGAACCTGCTGTAAATCAATAGATTTCTTGCACAGGCCATAACTGTCATTACAATAGAAACGAAAAAACTTACTTGACACCCTTCGCCAGCGCCCTTATCATGATAGTGAAGCTATTGTATTTGCTTTC
>NZ_CACTIU010000057.1:0-8617 GCF_902713635.1 Wolbachia endosymbiont of Cardiocondyla obscurior
ATAAATATACAGACTTACAACTTTTGGTTGGTAATACCATAATGGAAATTTATCATTCATTTTAGAAAATACTATAAATATGAACATGTAATAACCCATCGATAAAGTGAAGAGCAAGAACATAGCCGGAAGTAAAAACGGAGCTAATACATTTTGTGACGCAGGGAAAATAAACCAGGTAACAGTTGCTATTGACACAGTTACAAATAATCCTGATAAACATAATTGTGCTTTTCTTCTATAATTCTGATCAATAACTGTACTTACACCAATAGAAGCTATATCAATCATTACTCACACCTCATTAAACATTAATACTAACTGAATGATAGCATTATTGTGATGAAAATGCAATATTATGAATATTTTAATACAATTTATATTGACAGTTACAATTCTGAATGTTTTATTGCAGCGTTAGCTGATTAGCATTTTTAAGATGAGGTCAACTCTCATAGAGAGAGGATTTTTTTATTTTCTCATTCTTCTCATTTTCCTCTCTAACAATTTTTTTTCCATTTAATATGTCCTTTATTTCATCTCCTGTTAAAGTTTCAAACTCCAGTAGATTTTCGGCAATGAGATCTAAGCCTTTCTTATGCTTGGTCAAAATGTCTTTTGCTTTTTCATAGCAAGAAGATACAACTTTCTTCACTTCTTCATCTATAAGTTTTAACGTATCTTCAGAAATTATCTCAGAACCATGTATGGTTTGTTCGCGATTGTGATAGATCGGGCCTATTTTGTCACTCATTCCCCATTTTGTTACCATAGCGCGTGATAAATCAGATGCTTGTTTTATATCCGAAGATGCACCGCTTGTGACTTTATCGTAGCCAAAAATTAGCTCTTCTGCCACTCTTCCACCTATTGCAACAGTTATATCTGCTAGCATCTTTTCTCTTGTGAGGGACACTCTATCTGTTTCTGGTAGTCTCATAACTAAACCGAGTGCCCTACCGCGTGGAATAATTGTTGCCTTGTGTATAGGATCAGAAGCAGGCATATTAACAGCAATCATCGCATGACCAGCTTCATGGTATGCAGTCAGTCTCTTTTCCTCTTCTGTCATAATGAGAGATCGCCTTTCTACGCCCATCATCACTTTATCACGTGCATATTCGAAATCATCCATGGTAACAATCTTCTTGTTTCTTCTTGCAGCGATAAGTGCAGATTCATTCACCAAATTTGCTAGATCAGCCCCTGAAAAACCTGGTGTTCCTCTTGCAACTGTTTTCACGTTTACATCTGGTGCTATTGATATTTTCTTTATATGAGTATTTAATATCTTTTCACGCCCATTTATATCGGGTAAAGAAATAGTAATCTGTCGGTCAAAACGACCAGGTCTAAGCAGTGCTGGATCTAAGACATCCGGACGGTTAGTCGCAGCAATTATTATTACACCTTCATTAGACTCAAAGCCATCCATCTCAACTAATAACTGATTTAATGTTTGTTCTCTTTCATCATTGCCGCCACCAAGACCAATGCCACGATGTCTACCCACCGCATCTATTTCATCTATAAAAATTATACAAGGAGCATTTTTCTTGCCTTGATCAAACATATCACGAATACGACTTGCACCAACACCCACAAACATTTCAACAAAATCAGATCCAGAAATACTAAAGAATGGCACATTAGCTTCTCCTGCAATTGCACGAGCAAGTAAAGTTTTACCAGTTCCAGGAGAGCCAATCAAAAGGCACCCTTTTGGTATTTTTCCACCTAATATTTGAAATTTTTGCCTTTGTTTAAGAAAATCAACGATCTCTACTAGCTCTTCTTTTGCTTCATCAATTCCGGCAACATCATCAAATGTTACTTTTTTTCCACTAGTCATGAGTCTAGCCCTTGATTTGCCAAAGCTTATAGTTCTGTTGCCCCCCGCTTGTGTTTGTTTAAGAAAGAATAGCAAGAAGCCAATAAAGATAAATGTTGGGACCCATGAGATAAGTAATCCACCAATTACGTTCATGGCAGAATCTCCAGTTGAAAAGGAGAATCTCACTTTTCTATCATGTAAATTTTTTATTAGGTCGCTATATATGACACCGCTTGAATTGAAACTTGAACCGTCCCTGAACTTGCCTTCAATGCTCTGGTTTTTTATGACAATATTTTCTACATCATTGTCTTCTAGTCTAGTTAAAAATTCCGAAAAAGGTATAATTGTTTTACTTTTACCTACATTTCCGCTGAACTGAATATAAGCAACTGAAATAAGAACAATAATTACTAACCAGATCAATAAGCCTTCTAAAAATTTTTTCATTTCTATTTCTAACTAAATACTAATCAAGCTTACCAAATTTTGTTTTATCGTGCTATTAATAATGCATTGAACCTTATCGTCATTGGTATTTTTTCCGTTATAATTTACATCAGGATAAGCAAGCACCTTTCCATCTTTTAGCACTACAGGCAAAGAATAGAAAACTTCAGGGCAGCAGTTGTAATCCTTCAGAAATTCAGGAACTTTTTGTGTTTTTTTTAATGGAGCGATGATAACTGAACACTCTTGATTTCCGAGTATTGTGCAGCTAAATCTGTTATCCCATTGAGTAGGTTCATTTAAAGGTAGGTTTAAGGTAATTTCTTGTATCTTTGACGATTCTCTAATTATCAAGATATTTTCTCCATGTTTTCTTATTTTACACCCAGAAAGTGTACAGTTAACATTACTATCCTTTTGCAATATTTTATTAAATATTACGATAAGGCTGTTGTACCTTGGTTTATAATGTTTACTGGCAATTGCCATTATGGAGTAAAGAAGAAGCCTCAAGGCTATTTCCTCTGGCAATTGATAAAACTCACTTAGTTTAATTTCAATATAACCAAGATCATGCACATTAACGCAGTCATTAAACGCAAGGCGTGTGTAGTGCATCAACGCTTTTGCAGCTCTTTTCATATGAAGGGCTGTGAGGCATATTCGCTCTGTTAAAATCTCTTGATTATCACTTGCTTTAAGTAAGTTACGGTATAAAGTTCGCCTGTATTTTAAGTCATAGTTGCTTCTATCTTCGATCCATTTTAACCGATGAAGCTTAGCGTACTTTTCTATTTCACTACGACTAAAATTTAACAATGGCCTAAATATATAAATACCATTTAGGAAAGACTTGTAGTCCATTGATGATAATCCATCTACGCCACTACCTCGCTCTAATCTTAACAAGAACGTTTCTGCTTGATCATCTTTGTGATGAGCAACAAGTAAATATTTAACATTATTATTTTTACACCACTCTGCTAGTAACTTATACCGTGCTTTTCGTGCCTGTAACTGAATATTGCCTTTAATATTTTGCTTCTCCCAATTTAATATGAACGATTCCTTTGCTCCAAGTTCCTTTGCATAACTTACAACAAAATCAGCTTCTTTTTGAGACTCTGGACGTAACCCATGATTTACTGTTAATGCTATAGGAAGTGGAAGCTTGTTTTTTTTTGCCCAGTTATTCATTAAGTGCAGTAAGACTATACTATCTACACCACCTGATACTGCAACTGCAACTTGATTATTATAGAAAGCAAAACTATTAACCACATTTTGAAATAATAACTCTAATTCCATTATGCCTCTTGATGGCCAGATAGTCTCTACGTCATACAGCGACTTATTTGTGGTATATATAGATCCCGCTAACAAGCAACGAAATATGACAAGTTTGTCCTTTTTTGTCCACCCCAGTGCCCTTTCTTTATGTCATCCCAGTGCTTGACACTGGGATCCAGGTTTTAATGCAAGAAACTATTTCTTTATTCCAGAAAATGAAAATTCCACTCTACGATTTTTAGCATGCTCTTTTTCATATTTAGAATTTCTAGAATCATCTTTTACATTAACCAAAGGCTCAGTTTCACCTTTAGAAGCAGTTTTTATTCTGTTTTCTATGTAGGGTGTACAACTAACCATAAATTTTTTAGCTGCATCTGCCCTTCTAGCGCCTAGCGCAAGATTATATTCATGAGAACCACGGTTGTCAGTGTGACCAGTTAAAGTAACCTTCGCGTCAGGGTTATCTTGTAACACCTCCATTACGTCAAGTAATGCATCTGCACTTACTTCAGCAATACTAGATTCATCATAACCAAAGAAAACTCTTTTATCACCTATCTGCTTAACAACAGAATTTATTTTATTTGTTGTATTTGCTCCTTTTTTTGGGCAAGAACTTACACCAGTAAGTAATAAACAAAAACAGCACATTATAACCAGTCTACTCCACATTACTAAACCTCCATAAATTTTAAATAGTGCGTAACTTTAATTTCAGTAGCTAATATCTCTCCATATTGTAATATAGTCAAGAGAAATAAAATACTAAATACTTTTTCTACAACCTTACAATTAATTTTCCTATAATATGCTGGACTCTGAGTAGAAAAATCCAATAAAAGAATAAAAAGTACAATTTTTTATTGTACTTTAAGCAAATATACTTTTAACTTTATTATTAATCTATTACGGTATTAAACAGATGTTTTCTAAAATAATGAACAAATATGCAATCTTATAAGTTTTTAGAGGAAGTATTATATAGGGTAAAGAGTATCGAAAATACGCTAAAAGTACTAAACCAAAGCCAATTGAATATAGAGGACAAAGTTGAACAAATGAGTCTTCTAGAAGAAATCAGACATGAAATTATCTCTCATGACGCAATAAAGGAATCATTAGCAGATGCTCTTGGTAACAAAAAAAGTGCAAATACTCAGCAGCTAAAGTTAATAGAGAGAATACATAAAAGCAACAGTGCTGTTCCTATTGATTTAGTAAAGTCTTTATCCAAAGCTAAGGTTGAATGCCAAAATTTATGGAAGCTATCTCATTCTGAAACCAGTAACTTAGAAAAACTAAAAGAACGTTTTACTGATTTAATCACACTCATTCGCGAAGTAGCTTCTATAAAATCGCAGCAATTAAAATGCTCAAAATACGACTCACTGCTTGCTGACTATGACTCTGATATCACAGAAAGGAATATAAGGGAAGTATTCCCCAAGGTAGGCAAATTTTTTAGCGAAAATGTAGATAAAATAATTGAAAAGCAGAAAAAGGATAAGGTTACTAATATACAAAAAGTTGCTACTCAGAAACAGATTGAACTTGGCTCATTATGTTTACAGCAAATGGGTATTGCACTAAATGAGATTCGTACTTCTTATTACTACCCTATAGATTATGATGAATCTGATTTTTGTTATGGTTTATTTTCACTTTTACGGCATAGTGGTTATGCAATTTATCAAAAATGTTTAGCGCAAAATTCTATAAGTAGTCCAATTACGAGACATGTTATGTATGAAACTCAAGGGTTATTCATGGAAAGGATGATTGGAACATCCAGAGAATTTATTGAGTTTATTCAACCACACATAAAAGAGAAATTTGCTATAAAAGGCAAAACTAACGAGAAAGTTAGCAGTGTTGAAAATTTGTACTTGATTTTCAATGAAATAAACCTTTCTTCTTTTTTAAAAAATGCAGATGAATTTAGTCTGTTAGCTCATATTATGTTGAGAACTAGGTTAGAACAAGATATAATAAATGGTACATTGGAAGTCAAAGACCTGCATGATGCGTGGCTGGAAGGTATGAAGCACTATAAAATTCCAGTAAAAGCTGAAAATGAGCTAAACACTTATTTTCAAGATGAATATTGGGCAAGCGGTGTTATGGGCTACTTTCCTATAAAAATTATTGCTTTAATTGCTGCTGTGCAGATTTTCTCTTGCGTTAAAAAGAATCATTACGAATCATTAAGTGCTATAATAAAAGGAGATTTTAGTTTACTGATCAGTTGGTTATCTCAAAATATATACAGTGCAAAGTGTGGCCTGGAACTGCTAAAAAAAGTAACAGGTAAGGGTTTAGACGTTGAGTGTGTTACTTACTACTTATCTGAAAAGTATAATTTGTCTTAATAAATGGTTTTCTTGAGTTATGTATGAATTTTGTTCGAAAATTAACCGGAAAGTTTTATAGCCTTTTCACTTTCAAAGGTTTATTCGCTAGCGATATTGCTATAGATCTTGGCACTGCAAACACTTTAGTTTATCAGAAAAATCAGGGAATAGTGCTTGATGAGCCTTCAGTTGTAGCAAGAATAAAAGAAAAAGGAAGCTACGTTCCTTATGCTTTTGGTAAAAAAGCTAAAATGATGCTTGGAAAAACGCCTGGAGAGATAGAGGCGATAAGGCCCTTAAAAGATGGAGTCATTGCTGATTTTAAAAGTGCGGAAGAAATGCTAAAATATTTCATACGCAGTGCAAACACAAAATTCACTGTTAATAAACCTAATATTATCATATGCGTTCCATCTGGATCCACGCCAGTTGAAAGGCGTGCTATACAAGATGCAGCAGAAAGTGCTGGTGCAAATGAAGTATTTTTAATTGAAGAACCAATGGCTGCAGCAATCGGAGCTGGGCTCCCGGTTACCGAACCTGAAGGTTCTATGATTGTTGATATAGGAGGCGGTACAACTGAAGTTGCAATTATTTCTTTAGGTGGAATTGTTTATTCACGTTCTGCCAGAGTAGGTGGCGATATTATGGATGAGGCAATAAAGTCATATATTCGTGAAAATCATAAATTATTAATCGGTGAAACAACCGCTGAGAAAATTAAGAAAAGCATAGGTTCAGCCAGTCTGCCAGGTGAAAATAACAAAGAGGGAATGATAATTAAGGGCAGGGATTTAGTGAGTGGCATGCCAAAAGAAATGCTTTTATCAGAATACCAAGTTGCAGAGAGTTTAATAGAGCCTGTACATCAGATAATTTCTGCTATTAAGACTGCGCTGGAGAGCACTCCACCTGAACTTTCTTCTGATATAGTCGATAGAGGAATAGTTTTATCCGGTGGTGGTGGATTATTACGTAATCTAGGTAAAGTTATCAGTGAAACAACAAAATTACCGGTTCGTGTTGCAGATGACCCACTTTGTTGTGTTGCCTTAGGTAGTGGAAAAGTGCTTGAAAACATGGATTATTTTGGCCATGTTTTATTCAAGCAAGATTAAATTATTTTTGAAGGTAGTTTATCGAATTGTTTTGATGGAATTATGTAATATAAATGAGATCCCAGTGTCATGCACCAAGTAATTTGAAGGCAACTTCTAGCAGAAAAGGGTGTCATCCGAGTAGCTAACACTGGGATCCAGGAAACTTGATTACAAATAAATATGCTGTTTTAATGAATTTGTGTAATAGAAGCTAGATTCCAGTGTCAGCTACTTTCATGACATCATCTACTATGTAAATTGCCCCCAAATCAAAACGTTTGCACAGTTGTATGTTGGAATGACACAAGATTTGCGTTTATAAATTAAGGCGATTATGCTAAAAGAATTTGAAATTGAACCTCTGCTAAAAGATAAAGCTCCGCACCAGACCAAGGCTATTGTTGCAATGTCCGGGGGAGTTGATAGCTCGGTTGCTGCAGCACTGCTACATAACCTTGGGTACCAGGTGATAGGTGTAACTCTTCAGCTATATGGCACTGATGGCAATGCTAACGCAAGAAAGGGTGCATGCTGCGCTGGACAGGATATTTATGACGCTAAGCGTGTAGCTGAAAGTGTTGGCTTTCCTCACTATATTTTAAACTATGAGGAAATATTCAAAAAGGAAGTAATAGAGGATTTTGCGAGTACCTATATGCGTGGGGAAACTCCCATACCATGCGTGAGATGTAACCAAACGGTAAAATTTCGTGATCTATTGCAAGTTACAAAAAATCTTGGTGCGGATGTGCTCGTAACAGGACATTACGTGAGAAGGTTAGAAAAAAATGGTGAGGTAAAGTTGTGCAGAAGTATTGATAAAAGTAAAGATCAAAGTTATTTTTTGTTTGCTACAACTCAAGAGCAGTTAAAGCTTTTGCGATTTCCACTAGGTGGGTTCTATAAAAGTGATATAAGAAAATTAGCAAAGTATTTCAGCTTACAAATTTCTGAAAAGCCGGACAGTCAAGATATATGCTTTGTTTCCGAAAGCTATAGTAAAACAATAGCTAAATTAGCTCCACAATCTGTACAGAAAGGTAAAATAGTGGATGTTAATGGAAAAGTGCTAGGCGAGCACAGTGGCATAGTAAATTTTACAGTGGGGCAAAGAAAGGGCTTGGGTATCGCACACAATGAACCTCTTTACGTGATAAAAATTAATACAGAGAATAATGAGGTTATAGTAGGCCCGATCAACGCGTTAATGCAAAAAAAGATATTGATCAAAGAGTTAAATTGGTTAGAACAACCAAAGGAAGGTATGGAAGTAACTGTGAAGCTGAGATCATCACATGCGGGAAGTTTAGCAACAATACATTCAACTGACGAAAAAAATAAAGCCTGTGTCATTTTAAACGACGATTACTTTGGCATCAGTCCAGGTCAAGCCTGTGTAGCGTATAAAGATGAGCAAGTTATCGGCGGTGGATGGATATGCTCTTAACCAAAAGCTTTAATGCAGAGTGTAAACATACAATAGACTTCTTGCATAACCATATAACAGAAACGAAAAAACTTCCTTGACAAACTCCGCCAGCCCCCTTATCATGAAACTGAAGCTATTTATTTATCTTCTCTGTACAGAT
>NZ_CACTIU010000058.1:0-8483 GCF_902713635.1 Wolbachia endosymbiont of Cardiocondyla obscurior
TTAAATCCACACTATACGCCATTATAACTCAAATAGCTTATTATACCTTTATCATTTACTTTGGGAAGTACTATAGTGTTCTGGTCTTTGGATAGTTCTACCTCTGGAAATAGCTTTTTATACCAATCAGATTGCATTATGCACCTGGTATCGAGCGAATGTTTTTCACTAAGCAACTTAGAATAACTTGCAACTATTATTCTTGCAGTTGCCCAGTATCCATGCGGGCCACGCAACACTCATACATATGGACTTCATTGAACGCGGAGGCATATTGAATATTATGCGCCTTACTTCGCCAGCATTCGCTGCTTCCAGCCTGTCTGCTATGACTTTTATGTACTGATAATCATTATACTCACATCCCGGCACCACTGTTTGAAAGCACAGTTCAATGAATTTTAGAAAATTTATATTATCCATATGTGTATTTTAGTGAATGGAATGTAGACTTTAATAGTTTTGATTTGTCTTGTAAGATTGAGGTGTTATAATGACAGGCTTACAATGCTGCTAATTTAGTAAATAACCTACGAGTGCTATTTCTTCAACTTTATCGAAGTAAAGAATTGATTTCCATTGCGGTAAATGAGCAACATTATTGAATCTTTACCGTTTTTCTTTACTGCTGAATCAACTTGTTTTTGAAAATCATTAGTATTTTCTATATCGGTTCCATCTAATTGGATAATAATGTCTCCTTTTTTAATACCACGCAGCGTGGCATTACTGTTACTATCTACATTGGTAACTATCACACCTTTTGTAGGATTACTTTCTTTTGATTCTTTTGGCAGATTTGAAACAGTTAAACCGGTTACATAATCAGATGTTGATTTATTTTCTTCTTGATTGTTATCTTGGCCATCATTTGTAGATTCTCCGATCACAACTTTAATATTAACCTCTTTGCTCTTTCTAAGTAACTTAACTTGCACTTTTTTCTCAGGTCCAGCTCTTGAAACCATTTGAGGTAATTGTGTCATTCTATCGATTTTTTTACCGTCAAATTCTAATAATATATCACCTACTTTAATCCCACCTTTTTCTGCAGGACTATCCTTTACTATACTTGCAACCAATGCGCCTTTTATATCTTTTAAACCCAAGGACTCAGCAAATTCTTTCGTTATAGGCTGAACTTGCACACCAAGCCAACCATGTTTTATTTTTTTGCCACTTTTTAATGTGTCAATAATTGACATAGCTAAATTAGATGGTATGGCAAAACCTATACCCACATTGCCGCCAGACTCAGATGGAGAATAGATAGCAGTATTAATACCTATAACTTTTCCATTTAAATCAAATAACGGTCCTCCAGAGTTACCCCTATTAATTGCAGCATCAGTTTGAATAAATTCATTCATAGTGCCAATACTAATGTCCCTGGACCTTGCAGATATAATTCCTGTGCTTACAGAGCCACCCAAACCAAATGGGTTACCTATTGCCATAACCGTATCACCAACCCTTGCTTTATCAGAATCACCAAATGCAACAGAAGAAAGATCTTTATCAGAATTAATCTTAAGCACAGCAAGATCAGTTCTTGCATCATAGCCTAAAACTTCTGCTTTGAAATAAGTATTATCGTTCATAGTAACTGTGATATCTTTGGCGTTTTTAATAACGTGATAATTGGTTACTATGGTTCCATCTTTATCTATAATAAACCCAGAACCAAGCAACACCACCTCTCTGTTAACACTAGGGCCCCTATCCATAAAAAACTGATCAAAATGCTCAAAAAACTCTCTAAAATCATCAAAGAAATTATTTCTTGGCATAAAAGGGATTTTAGTTCTATTGTTACTTTCTTGTTTGATTATTTGTTCGCTTGAAATATTTACAACCGCAGGAATGAGTTCTTCCACTAAATCGGCAAGTCCTTGATTACAGTTGCATGCAGTAGTGCTAGCATCAACGACCTTTTTTGCATTCCAATCAAACATATTAGCATACGAAGAAAACGCAATTAGAAAATATGCAAATATAGATAAAATAAATGCCTTACTTTTCATAAATTATTTCCATCCTTTATTTAAAATATCTAAAAAGTTATTGTTTGGTGAAAGTACAAATTTAGTATTATTTTCGGCAAATGATTTACTGTAAGCGCTCATAGAGCGATAAAAGTTAAAGAACTCTTCATCAACCTTAAATGCCTCATTATAAATTCTAGTTGCTTCAGCATAACCACGGCCCCTTATTTCGTACGATTCTTTTACTGCACTGGAGATAATTTCCCTTTTTAATTTATCAGCTTTTGATCTAACTTCCTGCCCAGCTTGCTCTCCTTCTGCTCTAATTTCTTTTGCTTCTTTTTCCCTTTCAGTTTGCATACGGCGAAATATTGCAGAACTATTTTCTTCTGGTAAATCTGCTCTCTTAATTCTTACATCTATTATTTCTATGCCAAATTTTTCAGCTTCAGAATAAACTCCACGCTGAATCAATTGCATAACCTCTGATCTTTTTTCATTCAACAAACTAATCAACGAGAATCTGCCTATATTTTCTCTTATGTGTGCTTCTATAACCGGATATAATCTTCTAACCAGACCTGATTCATTCCTCACAGCCTGGTAAAAAGTAACAGGATTTGTTATTTTATATTTTGCATACGCATCTACTATAATACGTTTTTGATCCGCTGTTATCACTTCCCTTGGGATCTTATCAGGACTTAAATCTAAAACTCTTTTATCAAGAAACTCTACACTATTTATGAATGGCAACTTAAAATATAAGCCACTTTCCCTAACATCCCTTACAACTTTACCCAGTTGTATAACTATTGCTTGCTTTGTTTCTTGCACAACAAATATTGAATTAGATAAAGCAATCAATAAAACAACAAATACAGAAACAAAAACAATTTTAATATTACTACTCATGGTTATTTTCCTAAATTTGTAAGAGGTAAATAAGAAAACATACCTTTCAGATCATCAGTTACAACAACTTTGTCTACCTTACTGAAAATATTTTCCATAGTTTCAAGATAAATACGATTCTTAACGAGAGAAGGATTCTGTCTATATTCCTCATAAAGAGATAAAAAGCGATTTGCATTACCTTTTGCTTCATTTATTATTTCATTTTCATATGCTTGTGCATCTAATTTTATCTTTATCGCTTCACCCTTTGCTCGAGGTATAATATCATTATTATAAGCATATGCTTCGTTTATAGTACGCTCTTTGTCTGCACGAGCACTTTGTACATCTCTAAATGAGCTAATGACTTTTTCTGGTGGATCAATTTTTTTCATTTGAACAGATAAAATCTCTATACCCATTTGGTATCCATCAAGAATCTGCTGCAATAGAATTCTAGTATCTCTAGAAATTTCTGGTCTGCCTTGACCAAGTGCAAAAGAGATCGTGTTTTTACCTATTATTTCTCTCATGGCACTTTCAGCAGCATTTTTAACACTGAAACCGGGTTTGTAATCCCGCACTTTGAATAAATAGTCCTTAGCATCTCTAACGCGCCACTGAACCTCGAAGTTAACGTTGACTATATTTTCATCTCCAGTTAGCATCACGCCTTCACCGCGATCTGTATCTCGCCCATAAGAACTACTTACCCCAATTTCTTCACGATTTACTTCCTTAACGTTCACTTTAAAAACCTTGCCAATAGGGTAGGGGAAGTGATAACGCAAACCAGGTGTTTCCGTATTAGAATATTTACCAAAGGTAAGTTCTATACTTTCTTCACTAGGATGGACAATATAAAAGCCAGTGCAAGCATAGAACAGCAAAATAATGAAAATGATGAAATAAGGTTTTTTGCCCCTGTTTCTGGTTAATCCATTAAGAAAGAACCTTATATCAGATACAGCTTTACTTAAAATATCTTCATTATTAGGAGTTTTGTTCCCTACCGGTTTCTTCCCCAGATTCCAAGGATTATTATCATCAAACATAATGATTGATTCTATAATTAATACGCTAATATTACTTCTTTAATAAGAAAATGCAAACATAAATTGCTATTTTATTTACAAATTAATCATCAGGATGGAAAACATGATCGTACACTTCCTTTTCTCTATGTAGTATGGTTGACTCTATGGAATTTTCTGGCTTTTTTTTGAATTCTTTGTTGTCACTCTTTAAGTGCACTACGTCTTCGTGAAAATGGAAATGATAGCTGAATAATAAAACCATTATTATTAAAGTTATAACAGCCAAAAAGATGAGTGTTCTTTTTCTATACCTCATAAATGCTGCAGCTTCTTGACCTAATTTTCCACACTATCAAAAAACACGTCAAGCGAAATTATTTGAAGACAAATAAATACTGGCAATCAATTTAACACTAACTTAAGAATCAAGGAATACAATTATAATATATTTAATTAATAGTGAGGTTTAAAATGTCACCTAATGAAAAAAATTCTGTTGTAACTGAACAAGGAAATGATCTTGGTTTGAATAAAACGACGCAAGATTCATTAAATTTAGAGGCTGCTAAGGATCCCAAGAAGCTAAAAGAAAGAATTACTGACCTGTTAAAAGGGGATACAGAATTCTCTAAGATGAAACAAGGAGATAAGATTCTTGTAGTAAGTGCAGCAAGTGGATTATTTACGGCAGTACTACCACTTTTGGCAGTTGGTGCAACACTTGCTATACCGGGTGCTATAGTTGGTCTTGCTTTATATTTCGCTGTAAAAGTCGCTGTAAAAGCAGTTCAATCTGGATATAAAGGGCTCAAGTGGTCAGCAGAAAAAACAGTTGATGGGGCGAAATATACTGCTGGGAAAGTTAAGGACGCGTCAGTATATACTGCAGAAAAAGCAAGAGAAGGTTATTATTCAGTAAAAGGAGCTATAAGTTCTGTGGGACGAGCAACAAGAGAGGGAACTGGTGCTACGTTAGGAAAAATGGGGCGCAGTTTAAGTAATTTAAGTGAAAGTATGTCTAGTTTAGACGGCATCCCATATTCAATAGGTAACGAAGGTCAAACTGTTGTTTTGAAAACAGAAGAAAAAATAAGGAATTTCAATAGTGTAAAGGAGATGTTTATTAAGGAAGTTCTTGAAGACAAAGCCGTAAATAACGCTGCTTTAACTAAGGAAATATTTTCTAAGCTGGGAGAAAAAATATTAGAGAAAGCTTATTCTGTTGATGGTCAACAAAGTGCCAAAAAGGACCAGTTGATCAACCGGTTGAAACAGCAAGTAGATTTTGTCAATAAATTAGACGCTAAGAAGTTGCAAAATTTGTTGTCTAAGGATAATAATAGTCTTTATGAAATTTTCTCTGAACATCATAATGAAATTAAGGAGATTATTAAAAAATGCAAAACAGAGCATAAACTTTCTAACTCTATAGAGAACCTTAATGAAGTAGCAGGAAAGTATGGTATCAGAAAAGGTTCAATGCAATCTTTTGAAAACAGCTCATCAAGAAGCAGTTCAATGAGTTTTCTAAATTCTGTAAGTACTGACAGTACCATTAGCAGTGAAGCGGAATTGTTAAATCCTGCAAACCATAAAGAAGTGAAAACAGCTACTTCACTTTGGGATAAGGTTTCATCACCTTTCAAAAGTGGCAAAAAGTCAGAAAAAACTTCTGAAGTTAAATATCAAGTTCTTTCTGAATCAGACACGTTGCCTAGAAAAATAGGAAATAGCACTTTTTACGTTGATACTCCTACTCCAATTGAGAATACTAATAAAACTGCAACAATAGGAGGAAGACCAGGAGTTGCACGACGTAATAGTACTAGCAACCTTACTAGGGTAGAAACTCCAGAAGTACCAACTAGAAGCGCCTCATTGACTAACTTAAATGGACAAAGTTCTTTCAGTGAAGATGTTCTCAGTGATCCTAAAGTAAACCAATATCTTGGTAATTCGAATAAAGGAACTCTAACTCGCAGTAATTCTTTTGATAGTGCAAGAGGTTCATCTGGTCCTTCTACACCAACAAGCTCATTAGAAAGATTGGAACAATCTTTCAGTAAAGATGAAGTTGGGGCAGCAATGGAGAAAAACTTAAAAGAATTTAGTTTAAGTGCTAAAACTGAATCTACATTACACAATTCTTTTAGTAATCGTAATGGTTCTGATAGTGGATTCAATTCACCAACTTCTTCTCCAACACATACAATGTTTACTGAAAATGGCAAGGCAAAAACCCAAGCTGACTTAAGAAAGACAGGTCATCTGGACAAACTGGTGGGACAGCCTTCTACGAAAGTAGCTGTTGACACTGACGTTCAACAGCAAGCTGCACAAACAGCTGTGAAAACGAACTAAACAAAGCTATCCACCTTCTCCAAAAGGATGTTACTCAATGAGTAACATCCTTTTTTGTTTTTAAACTATAGAAAAATCCTAGATCCCAGCGGTATGCGTACAACCGTATGAACATTGTGATTTCTCTGCTAGGAAAGGTGTCATCCCAGTGCTTGACTACTTGGATCCAGGAAAGTTTGCTTGTTTACAAGCAAACTAGCATAGAAAGTGGTTACAACGTTTTCGATGAGATTATATGGAAAATTGGATTCCAGTGTCAAGCACTGGAATGACATCACAGGGGCACTGGGATGACACCTTTACGTTTGAGGCAAACTAGCTATAACACTTAACATACTACCTTTGCAAACAAATGTTCATACAGTACGCGCTGGCGTTATTTTCTCTTGATGAATAAACCTGAGTGGAGTATAGTAGCAATGCGTTTATATAGATTCTAATGAATAATTTAGTTTTCAACTTTTTCAAATTTAAATGAGGCTAAAACTATTTCTGAAGAATTGTTAAACGAGAAGTTAATTGTATGTGTAACTGAAGTAAATTCTCTGTATTTATGGAAGGGTGAAATTAACAGTGGTTGTGAAGTAGTGGCAATTATGAAGAGCAGGAATGATCAAGTTGATAAAATTGTAGAAAAAATCGAAGCAATGCATTCTTATGATCAGCCAGCTATTGCTGTGATGCCCATAGAAAAAGCAAATAAATCTTTTACTAATTGGGCTAATAGTGTTATTGATGTAAGTAGTATTGGGGTGTAGCCAAGTGGTAAGGCAGCGGTTTTTGATACCGCCACGCGAAGGTTCGAATCCTTCCACCCCAGCCATATTGAAGTGGGTGTGAAATGATATCACTTTTCTATAAATTAAGATTATTGAATTATATATTAGGTAGTCTAAAAGATATAATTGTGAAACTGTTTCTCTTCACAATGTATCTTTACACATTCAGCATTGTGCTCATGTTTCTCAGCAATGGTTTTTGGTATGCTGTAGAATTTTGCTCTTTCAAAAATGCGTTTTACCGTTTGTTTCAATATTGCAAGTGGTATTATGAAAATAGGGAAGATCTCGGTTACGGAATTTCTATTCGAATATTAGTGGCGTTTCTTACTCCGCATTTTCTCTATAAATTATTACTTGGCACAGGCTGGAAGTCCTTTTTAAAGGAAAAGATAATACAGATACTCAACACAAGAAGAAAAAAGGGTAGTGAGTTCAGTAACACAAGTGGCAGTAGTTATAGTGATAAGAATAATTACAGCAATAACAGTGGTAACAATGAGCGTCAAGCTCAAGATGCAAAGCGAAAAGTAAACATGATAAAGCAGCTATTAATCAAAGATATAGAGGCAACTATAGATAGGAGATTGAATTATATTTTTTTCGGTAAAAGGAGTAAACCTCATTAAGTATATAAAAAGGCTTTATCTAGTAAGGCTTTTTAAGGTTGGCTGTATTTTATTTTTTACGTATACCGGATCACAATCAGCCAATATACATGTGTGCACAAAATCTTGACTAAAGTCTGACAACCAAGAAATTGCCTTACGTTTTTCTACCAAGCTTTCTGTTTTTTTACAGTTACTTGCTGCATCAATCATTGCCTGCGCTATTACTGATTTCCACAGCAAATAATACCTTTGTATATCATCTGACGTACTATTTGTTTCATAGTGGTTAAAAAATTCTTTAAAATTGAAGTTGTTTGACATAATGATACCTCTTTGGATTAAAATTTGAATGATTTGAGTTTATGTTGCCACAGCAGATTCCGCTAACAAGCAGCGGGATAACGAATTACTTAACCGTCATTACACCGTCATACCGCGATTCATTCGCGGTATCTCGCTAACAAGCAGCGGGATGACGGTTGTCAGGCCAGCGCCCCTATGATGTCATTCAAGTAGCTGACACTGGTTCCTTTATGACGGCAGTGCCCCTATGGTGTCATCCCAGTGTCCCTATGATGTCATCCCAGTGCCCAGACACTGGGATCCAGGAATTTTGATTGGACACTGGGTTGGTAAGCATAAAAGTGTTATGTAAAATACAACGTTCTTGATGGGATTGTGTGAAATGCTGGATTCCAGTGTCTGGGCACTGGGATGACACCATAGGAGGCTGCTTGGATGACAAAAAAAGGAGCACTGGAATGACAGCAATCTACGTCATACCGCGATTCATTCGCGGTATCTCAGCCGCTA
>NZ_CACTIU010000059.1:0-8214 GCF_902713635.1 Wolbachia endosymbiont of Cardiocondyla obscurior
GCCATACTTGAAAGTATAATGTAAGTAATTAGCCAACCACGGGGCTTCTTTTGCCTTTTTTTTCGTTTGGTAAATTTCTTAAATATTTATAGCTAAACGACAACCGTCATCCCGCTACTTGTTAGCGGGATCTATGTTAAGGTATGGCGGTTAAATAAGGGATCTATGTTAAGAGATACCGCGAATGAATCGCGGTATGACGGTTCGCGGCGGGATTCCAGTGTCTGGGCACTGGGATGACAGGAAAAGGGGCTACTTGGATTACAGCAGATCACCTCTTCACAAAAATTTTATCAGTAATACGCATATCAATAATACTCCAATCGCTGAAAGTAAAATCAGTTGTATTTTGCAAGTGGTTTAAATATTCCCATGCACTATAAGGGTTATCTTCAGGCAGTTTTACTGTGGAATCGTTATCAAGTATGATATTCCATCTTCTATTCCCTATATAAGCAAAAGAAGAAATGTGGTCACTTAATTGAGTTTTACTCTCTAACACATCTCTAACAAATTCTAGGTTTGATAACGAGTTTTGTCCTGTAATTACAACAAGATCATCTACTAGATAGTCATCTACGATCACTTTGCCTTCGAAATCAATTACCGAGGTTTTGTTATTATCTTTCCAGAGAGCAAACGGTTTATGCTCATCTATATTAATGTGTAGAGTATTGGGCAAAATTCTGTGAACTCTTACGTGTTTTATCCACCTGCTTACGGATTGTATGTTACCGGCAAGTTTTGAAAGTGATATATACAGGATAGGTTGCGTTCTATCTGTCAAACTTAGAATATCCTTTTTGTTTGTAAATTTATTGCCGCTCACGACTACTTCGTCGATTGAAAATCCACTACTGAGTAATAAACTAGATAGGCAGTCATTATACCAAGTAAAGTAGTAATTAAATCGATTTATTATTTTATCAAGTGAGCTGTAAAGTATTAGCGTAAGAAAAAGTGCTGTGATAATAACCAAGGCACACTTACGCAAAAAACTCCTTTGGCTTCTAGTAATACTGCTCAACATGACTTAAATCCCTAATATTTTTGTGCTGCAAACTATCTTCAATAATAATTTTAACTAATTCATTAAAATCGATTCCTTTTGCCAATTTTGCAATTTCTGGCACTAACGATAGCTCAGTAAAGCCAGGATGTGTATTAATCTCAAGCATTTTTAAAGTGTTATTTTGGGGATTATAACGGAAATCTGAGCGGGAAATAGTTTTGCATCCTAAAAATTGATGAACTTTCAGTGCGTGTTCCAAGGTCATTTTATATATATTGTTAGGAATTTCAGCAGGAAATATATGTTCTGCAAATCCATCTGTATACTTTGCTTCATAATCATAGAATTTATTTTTTGGTCGTACTTCTATAGTGCCAATTGCTTCATCCAGCAATACAGCAGTATGTAACTCTATGCCCGGTATGTATTCTTCTACGATCATCTTTTCCATTATAGTAGAACTATTATCTTTCAGTTCTAAGTAATCCTCGTGCGAGAAAATTATGTACACTCCAATACTTGAACCTTCATTAATTGGTTTTAAGACGTACGGATAATCGATTTTAATATTATTTTTTAGTACATCTTCTCGGCTAATTACATAACCTTTTGGAGTGTCGATATTAAGGGATCGAAATATATGCTTTGACATCACTTTATTTATAGCAACGGCAGAAGCCATAACTCCTGAGTGTGTATATTTTATACCTAAAATCTCCAGTAAACCTTGAATGCAGCCATCTTCACCATAAGGTCCATGCAGAGCAATAAAAGCAAGCTCAGGATTAATTTTTTTAAGCTTTTCAGCAATATTGCTGTCAACATCTATTTCTATTGCATTATATGAAAGGCTATCAAGCGCCTTCTTGACTGCTTTTCCGCTCATAAGCGATATTTCTCTCTCACAAGAAAATCCACCACTTAAAATTGCTATAGTTGGAATCATAAGCATTCTATGTTTTGCTATATAGCATACATAATGGTTACATTAAGCTTATTAAATACCTACTTTGGCTAACTATAAACTTTCTTCAAGCACTTTTTTTATCCACTTCAAATAGCGTGCTCGGCAACGGTAGTGGCGTGTTTGCTGCACCTTTATACTGTTCACAGATAAGCTTTTCTAAATCCTCAGCAGATTGTTCTTTTGCTTCTTCTTTTTTCACTACTCCACTAGTTACTAAATCAATTAAGGCTGTAGTGTGTATTATCATTCGATTATTTAGCTCAAATATCTTTTTTGTATCAAGTGAAGAGTTTCTAATTAAGGCAGATAGTGCATGCATATATTTGTCTATATCAGAAAGACTTTTGCTTATATCATAGTTGCTAACTAACATATATTCCTTCAAACGCTCAATTTCTTCTGGAGTAAACTTGTAAACTTCATCAAGTTTCCTTATTAAAGATATAGTAAGTATTCTACTTAGAACTCTCAATTCTCTAATAAATTGTACTCCTTCTCCTTCAGGATAAGACATTTCTTCTTTTTTATATTTCTTAAATAATTCTTGATCATAAGACTTTCTGAGATCTGACATCATTGCCAATGCTAACTCTTTTGAACCTAGCTTAAAAACTTCGTTGAAGCTGCTTGCGTTGGCATCTTGTGCACTGCCTGCAGTAACTCCACAACTCCAAGAAATCTTTTCAAACAAGCTATGATACTCTTTTATCATCTCTTCCAGCAATATTTTAATATCATCTTCGGTTAACTCTACTGTTGATAATAGATCACATGCTTTTTCAAGATTACCGTTCGCTTGAAAAAGTAACCCTTCAATCTTTTTAATGGTTTCTCTTTTATTTATACTCATAACTTACCCCCAAGATTTAATGCTAACAGCTAGTTTTATAATCAAATATTTCAAAAGTCAATAAGCCTTTTTCCTTAATCCTTAAATTAATCGATACTAATTTATCAGCATAACAACTTAGATAACGCAACTATTTTCAGCAACCAAAAACAACAACCCTGAAATACAAAAAGTTTCTTTTCCTTCAGTAGCATTATTCTAAATTTTCATCAAAATAAGCTGTTTTATCCTTTTTTTCCTTATACTCTTCTGCGGTATAGAGGGGTTGCTTCTTAGCTGTGATATTTGGCCATTTTTGTGAGTATTCTACGTTTATGTTGTAAAATGATTTGAAGATTTTTTGTTCGCTGCTCAGCAACTCTTCATCTAGTTCTAAAATATCTTTTATGGAATCATCAGTTACAATTGCATCCACCGGACACTCAGGTATGCACACTCCGCAATCAATACATTCATCTGGGTTAATCACGAGCATGTTTTTACCTTCATAGAAGCAGTCAACGGGACATACTTCCACACAGTCCGTATATTTACATTTTATGCATTTATCTGTAACAAAATGCGTCATAAAACACTGTATATTTGCATTATCTTGGGTACACTAAATTGATAAGAAATTCAAGTCTTTTATGAAGATAAATAAATTGAACAACAAAGAATTAGAAGTATGGTTAAGCTTGGCTAGAACTATAGGACCAATAAAGTTTTTTAGTATACTAAGAACACATAGATCGCTAGATGAGGTGTTGAAATATCTCAATAGGGTGGCTAATAATAAGGTGTATGGCATTCAAGATGCACGAGAAGAAATCAATAATGCAGAAAGAATTGGAGCTAAAATTATACCCGCATGTGACCCAGATTACCCTGATCTTTTAAGAAATATCTCTAGTTGTCCTCCTGTAATAACTGCACTTGGTGATATATCATTATTAAGCCGTGAGATAATTGCAATAATCGGTGGGCGTAACTCTTCAATGAATGGAAGAAATTTTGCCAATAAGTTGGCACTTGATTTAAGCGAAGCTGGTTTTGTTATTGTTTCTGGACTTGCAAAAGGAATCGATACTGCAGCAAACAGTGTAATATACAAAAATCATCCCACTATTGCTGTTACAGCAAGCGGAATTGATGTGGTGTATCCAAAAGAGAATTTTGATCTATACAAAAAAATCACTGGGAACGGTGGGTTAGTAATTACTGAGCTTCCATTTGCTACTAAACCAAAGCCTCAATATTTTCCTCAGAGGAATCGAATTATATCTGGTCTATCGCTGGGTGTTGCAGTGATTGAAGCGTCGAAACGTTCTGGCTCTCTAATAACAGCAGATTTTGCTTTAAATCAAGGGAGAGAGGTGTTTGCAGTTTCTGGTTTCCCTTTAGATTCACGCTGTAGTGGTAGTAATTATTTAATTAAAAACGGTGCTAAGCTTATCGAATCCGCTGATGACATAATAGAGAGTATTAGGTTTAGTTTACCTCCGCAGCAAAAAAACCTATTTGATGTTGAGCACCATTTTGTTAACCAAAAACAAGAAAAATTACAACAGGCAAAATCTGTTATAGTTGATCATATTAACTCTGTACCTGTTGATATAGATGAACTTATATTAGCAAGCGGACTTTCTACCAACATAGCTCTAATGGCTCTTTTGGAACTAGAGTTGGAAAACAAAATAGAGCGTTCACCGGGGAATAAAATATCGTTAATTTTCTAGATTACTTTAGCTATACTAGATGTTCGTACAGATATAGCTAAAGTGGCTTAGGTTTACCTACAATTTGAAAAACAACAAATTCGTCATTCCGCTACTCGTTAGCGGAATCTATGCTGAGATACCGCGAATGAATCGCGGTATGACGTAGGGAAATCTTTCTTGGGTTAGCTATATATGCTTGACACTGAAATGATGTCATTTATCATAGGATTCTTAGTTGCTGATTTTAGAATTGATAAGAGAAAACTTTTTTTCAACTTGTTGTATGATTTTATAAAAGTGATCGAAATCTAAGCTTGCACTGCCAATTAAAACTCCTGATAAATTTGAGATACTGAGCAAATTTTCTATATTTTCTGAACTGACTGAACCACCATATATAATGTGTTTTTTACCAGTACACAATTTTATTACCTCTATCACCTCAGCAATTGCGTCATTGCTTGGTACACATCCTGTACCTATTGCCCATATTGGCTCATATGCTACGGTATATTCACCGTGTGTTGGCAAACGGTTTTTGCATTGATATTCTATTACTTCTTTTGTTTTTTCATTCTTATAATCTTCTGAATTTTCACCCACACAGATAATTGGGTGTAAGCCTGATTCTATTGATGTTTTGGACTTAAGTTTTATTTCACTATCTTTTTCATTGGCCCTTTCAGAATGCCCAAGTATTACGTAAGTACACCCTAGTTCTTTTAACATTTCTGCGCTAATTTCACCTGTGTAAGAACCGGACTTTTTCTGATGGCAATTCTGTGCTCCTATACTAATATTATTGCTTAGCTCTATACTATCTGGCAATGATGTAAAAGGAGGGCAAATCACTAGCTTAGAGGTAATTTCGTTGCTCTTGTTGTTAAGTTTGCCTATAAAGTCAACAAATGAAGAACGCATTCCATTCATTTTCCAATTTGCTACTATTAAAAAGGACATCAACTTTACTTATATGGGCGAGAGTGCCGGCTGTCGGACTTGAACTGACAACCTACTGATTACAAGTCAGTTGCTCTACCAATTGAGCTAAGCCGGCGTTAGACACATTAATAATATACAATTATCAATGAATTTTCGTCAACTAATTTTTAAAATACTGTATAATGAAAATAATATGAAAAAATTTTTACTGAAGCCAAAAAAGAGTCTAGGGCAAAATTTTATTTTATCGAGTGAGATAACAAAAAAAATCGTCGCTTTAGCTGGTAGTCTGGAAAATTTTAATGTCATTGAAATTGGTCCTGGATATGGTGCATTAACAAGAGAAATATTGGTGCATAATCGAAAGTCTCTACTTTCTATAGAAAAAGATAGAGATTTAGTAAAACACCATGACCAACTGCTAAATGAGCATCAAGGAAAGTATAGAATTATAGAAGCGGATGCACTGCATGTTATAGAAGAAGAGCTGATAGAGCGCCCAGTTAAAGTTATTGCTAACTTGCCTTACAATATCTCGGTAGTGTTATTTTTAAAGTGGTTAAATAATATAAAATTTTTTACGAACTTGACATTAATGTTTCAAAAAGAGGTAGCAGATCGCATTACGGCAAGACCCAATTCTAAAGATTATGGTTCCTTATCAGTGCTAAGCCAGTTACTATGTGATATAAAAAAGGAATTTGATATTGAACCTAAAGAGTTTTTTCCAAGACCAAAAATACATTCTTCAGTAATTACAGTAAATCCTTTGCCTACCCCAAAGTTTGTAGTAAACTTGGAAACCTTAATAAAATTAACACGTGCTGTTTTTGCTCAAAGAAGAAAGATGCTGAGAAATAGCTTGCAAAATATAACGAACCACGCTGAAACTGTCCTTGAAAACGCTAAATTGAGCGGAAACCAGCGTCCAGAAAACTTAACTATTGAGCAGTTTTGTTTGCTGGCAAATAATGTAGAATGCTTATTTTGCAATAAAATGTATTAGCAACCATATAGCTTTTCTATCTCCTAAAAACAGTTAGAGCTATACAATTAAAGGCTCCTAGCTAATTTTGCCTATTGCAATTTAATTAATTGGCGTATAAGCTTTAAATAAAGCCTATGAAAAAAATGGAAGCTTGTTATTCGTTTGACGATATACTTCTTTTGCCAGCCTATTCTAATATATTGCCTTGCGATGCAGATACAAAAACTTATTTAACAAATAGTATAGAACTAAATATCCCTCTCATATCCTCTGCAATGGATACTGTTACTGAATCGGGCTTTGCAATAGCTATTGCCCAACATGGAGGGATAGGTTGCATACATAAGAATTTATCAATAGATGAACAAGTTTTAGAAGTAAGAAGGGTGAAAAAATATGAAAGTTGGATCGTGTATAACCCAATTACGATTTCACCGGATAAAACAGTTGCGGAAGCAATTTCATTAATGAGAGAGCACAATTATTCTGGCATTCCTGTAGTCGATCAACGCAAGTTAGTTGGAATTTTAACTAACCGAGATGTGAGATTTATTGAAGACCAGAACATGAATGTAAAAGTTTCCGAAGTGATGACAAAAGATAAGTTAGTGACAGTGCGGGAGCAGGGAGTGAATAGTGCCTCAGCAATGAAATTGTTGCATGAAAATAGAATAGAAAAGCTTTTGGTCGTAGATGAAAATTCTTGTTGTATAGGTTTAATTACGGTTAAAGACATTGAAAAATACAATAGATACCCAAATTCATGTAAAGACAGTAAAGGGCGTCTCAGAGTTGCCGCTGCAATTGGCACTGGTAAAAAAGATGGTATAGACAGATGTGAAGCTTTGATCGGAGAAGAAGTTGATGTAGTTGTTGTGGATACTGCTCACGGTCATTCCGAAAACGTTATCAATACCATTAGGGAAATAAAAAAGATGTATCCTAATACGCAATTAATTGGCGGAAACATTGCAACAAAGGAGGCTGCTGAAGCGTTGATTGATGCGGGTGTTGATGCAGTGAAGGTTGGAATAGGACCAGGATCAATCTGTACAACCAGAATAGTTACAGGTGTTGGTGTGCCACAATTCTCTGCAATCAAGAATGTTGCAGAGGCGTGTAGAGCAAGAAACGTCAGACTAATTGCTGATGGTGGGGTAAAATACTCAGGAGATGTTGCAAAAGCTATTGCAGCTGGTGCTGACTCTGTGATGATTGGTTCGATTTTTGCTGGCACTGACGAAAGCCCAGGTGAGATTATTATGTATAAGGGCAGAGCATATAAAGGCTATCGAGGAATGGGATCTATTAGTGCAATGAAACGAGGTTCAGCTAGCCGTTATTTTCAAGATAAAGATTCAAAACTCAAATTAGTTCCACAAGGAGTGGAAGGAAGAGTTCCATTCAAAGGTCCAGCTTCAGGAGTAATCCATCAATTGATTGGCGGATTGCAAGCTGCAATGGGGTATACTGGTAATAGGAATATAGAAGAGATGAAAAAAAATTGTAAATTTGTTACTATTACTGCATCAGGATTAAGAGAGAGTCACGCTCATGATATAGTCATTACACAAGAAGCTCCAAATTATGCTTATCAAACGTCCAATTTGTCAACCGATTCGGAGTAGTCCAGAAAAAGTAGAGAGAAAGTTAAGACGTTTTTGGAGTAAAATAAAATGTTTTTTCAAAATATGACAAATAGAAGAGAATATACAGCAGAATTCAAATTAGAAGCTGTTAAGCTGGTTAAAGAAA
>NZ_CACTIU010000060.1:0-7572 GCF_902713635.1 Wolbachia endosymbiont of Cardiocondyla obscurior
TGCAGATTGGCGAAAGCAAATACAATAGCTTCAGTTTCATGATAAGGGGGCTGGCGGAGTTTGTCAAGCAAGTTTTTAGCCCTGTCTCCTTGCTATAATGTTCATATCGATAGAAAAGCAAAAGAATAGAATGAAATATCAAGTGATATCCTCTATAATTAAATTTTTTGAATGAAGAGATGACGGTTCGCGTAGGAATTAATGGTCTGGGTAGAATAGGCAGAGGCGTATTGCGTGCTATTTTCGAAATAGAAGAATATAGCAAACAAATAGAAGTTGTAGCTGTCAATGGATCGCTCAGTGCAAAGCAGCATGCACATTTGATTAAATATGATTCTGTTCATGGCAAATTCAGTGGTGATATTGATTTTAATGAGTCTCAAAATTGGATTTCTATAAATGGCAAAAAGTTTTCTTTATATAGAGAACGGAATCCTGAAAATATTCCTTGGAATGTTGATGTAATACTTGAATGTACTGGTGCATTCAATAAACGTGAAGAAGCAATAAGGCACAATGCAGAGAAAGTAATTGTCTCTGCTCCAGTTCCGGATGCTGATGTCACTATAGTTTATGGTGTGAATGACGATATGCTCGAAAAAGAGCATAAAGTGATATCAGCAGGTTCTTGCACTACAAATTGCCTTGCTCCGATTGTGAAAGTCCTACACTCCAGTTTAGGTATAAAAAGCGGTTTTATGACTACTATACATGCCTACACGAATGATCAAAATGTTCTTGATGGTAATCATAAAGATTTGCGTAGAGCAAGGGCTTGCGGATTATCTATGGTGCCAACTACAACCGGGGCAGCAAAAACAATTGGTTCTATAATTCCTGAATTAAAGGGCAAGCTAGATGGCACTGCCGTCAGAGTTCCGGTTAGCAATGTTTCTATGGTTGATTTTACATTTACGACTGATAAGAAAGCGACCGTTAAAGAAATCAATGAAATGTTTAAGGATGCAGCTCTCTCCTCTACGTCATTCCAGCGCGTGACGCTGGAATCTAATTTCTGGATCCCAGTGTCAGCTACTCGGATGACATCAGAGGGTACTAGGATGACAGAGGGTTATCCAATGTCAAATGTACTTTCTATATGCGAGGAACCTTTAGTCTCAATAGATTTTGTGCATAATCTTTATAGTGCAATTGTGGATTTAACTGGTACATATGTTACAGGTGATATATGCAGGGTTGCAGCGTGGTATGACAATGAGTGGGCTTTTTCGCTGAGAATGTTAGACATAGCATTATTGAGCTATAGTAAAGTATGAACTGGAACTCAAGCAAATACGCCTCATTTTATGAGCACTTTGCGGAACTCAGAAAAAGAGTTATCTTTTGCTTTTTATTTTTTTGCGTTGCTTTTGGTTTTTGTTATTACTTTAAGGAAAATATATACCGTTTTTTACTCGCACCTTTAATAGAAGCAACAAAAGGTAGCGAAGGTTTTTCTTTAATTTACACAGACTTAACAGAGGCATTTTTTGTGTATCTCCAAGTTGCAATAATGAGCGCACTTTTGTTTTCTTTTCCTGTGTTTGCATGGCAATTTTATATGTTCTTAGCACCTGGGTTATATAAAAGTGAAAGGGCAGTGTTGTTGCCATACTTGATTGCAACACCGGTTTTATTTGTAACGGGAGCTACTGTAGTCTATTACTATATATTTCCTTTAGCCTGGAAGTTTTTCATCACTTTTGAACATAGTGGGAAATCTTTCGGTATACCAATAGAGTTTATGCCATCAGTTAGCGAATATTTAGACCTCGTTCTCCAATTTATGTTTGCTTTTGGCACTGCATTTCAAATTCCAGTAATACTCACATTAATGGTGAGAGTAGGGTTACTCACTACACAAAGTTTGTCAAATAAACGCAGAATCGCGATAGTGGTAATTTTTATTATCGCTGCAATCTTAACTCCACCTGATGTATTAAGCCAAGTAGGGCTTGCAATACCTATGCTGATTCTATATGAATTGTCCATTCTGATATGTAGGTATATTGAAAAAAAGAAGACAAAGATTTAAACAAAGAAATCCCTCTTATCTCCTTTATATCACATTTTTAACTTACAACATTCTTATTCAGGACTTAAATATGGAAATGTTTCATAAATTGATTGTAATACTTTGTTAAGTTCAGCCTTACTTTTGATGATCAATAATACTGTATCATCACCTGCTATAGTTCCTATAATTCCTATGTTTTTGCTATTATTTAATGAATAAATAACATACTTCTGATCTAGAAAGTAAGCTAGGCTGCTAGCTTGTCCTGGTTGAGTGTGTAGTACTATTAAACCAAAATCCGAAATTTGCATATTAAGTATTAATGGTAATCGATATTGGTTGATGTCAATTACTTTATACATACCAGCAACTTTGGCAATTTTAAGTTTTTTTAATTTTCTTGATAAAGTAGCCTGAGGAATGTTGTGCCCTCTTTCTTTAAGCAAGGTCTGTAAATCGCTCTGCTCTAAAATTTCGTGATTTTGAATAATATTTAAAATATGTTCACCTAGTGTGTTGTCATGCATTATGCATTTTCCTCATATTGAATATGTAATAAGTATATTTGAAATTATATTCATTATTTCTTGACTATTCAATTTTTAATGTCTATATTCATAAGATGAATAAAATATGAATATAAATTAGTAATATGAAAAAATATATTTTAAATGCTATTATAGTGATAAGTATTCTATTAACAGGATGCAAGGAAAATAAACACGATAATATCATTAGATTTGCAATTTCTGCAGATTATCCACCTTTTGAATATTATGAAAATGGTAAATTTACTGGCTTTGACATTGAGCTTGCTCAATTAGTAGCAAAAGAGTTAGGTAAAGAAGCGATATTTAAAGATATGCAGTTTAGTACTATATTTGCAGCATTGCAAAGTAATTCTGTAGATGCTGCTATATCTACTATTGGTAGCACAGAAGAGCGTGAAAAAAATTTTGATTTTTCAAATAGTTATTATACAGGGGAATTTGGTATTCTATATCACAAAAATAAACCCATAGCCGGTATAAACAACTTAACTCACAAGAAGATAGCCGTTCAACTAGGAACTGTCATGGAAATTTGGCTAAAAGAGCATGTTCCTACAACAGCTCAAATTATTGCTATAGACAATAATAATCAAGCTGTAGAAACATTAAAGTCTGGTCATGTTGATGGCGTCCTAATTGATGAATTCCAAGGTAAAGTATTTAGCAAAAAAAATCCTGGTCTATCATGGTCAGCCATCGCTAAGTCAGATAATGGTTATTCTATTGCTGTGAATAAAGGATCTGATTTAAAGGATAAAATAAACGAGGCGTTAAAAAGTTTAGAAAGTAAAGGTGTAATACAAAAGATAGCAGAAAAATGGCTAGGAGATAACTGATGCAAGAATTAATTTCTAATTTCTTGTTTGTTGGAACAGGCCTTGCCTTTACTTTAAAATTATTGATTGGAGGACTGCTTTTAGGTGTGAGTCTAGGGGGATTATTGTCAGTACTCAGATATAATAAGATCTGTATTCCATTAATTAATGGAATTATATCTGTAATACGTGGCACCCCCCTTATATTACAGTTAAGTGTTGTTTATTTTATGACTCCAACCATTGCAGGAATTAAATTAAACATATTTAGTGCTGGCATTATAGCATTTGGTCTAAATAGCTGTGCTTATATTGCTGAGATTTTACGAGCTGGTATTGAAACTATATCAAAAAACCAGTTTGAAGCAGCTAAAACTTTACAAATACCTAGTTTCTATATGTGGAGAGATATTATATTACCACAAGTTATTAAAAATATTCTTCCTGCAATGATAAATGAGATCATTGCACTCCTTAAAGAAACGGCATTAATCTCTACTATTGGTGGTGTTGATATTATGCGCTCTGCGCAAATGCTTGCAGCAGAACAATTTACTTATTTTATACCACTTTGTCTTGCTGGGGCTTATTATTACGCTCTTGTATTACTAATTGAATATATAGGCAAAAAGATTGAACAGAAAGGTATATATGATAAAAATGCATAATGTTTGTAAATTATTTAATAATGTTCCAGTACTTAATAATATTAACCTGATTATAGAACAATCTATAGTTGGTCTTGCTGGTCCTTCTGGTAGTGGTAAATCAACATTGTTACGTTGTATACAAAAACTCGAAGTTTTAGATTCTGGTAGCATTGAATGCAATGATAGTACTGGTTTTGTATTTCAGGATTTTCAACTTTTCCCACATATGACTGTCTGGGAAAATCTTACATATGCTCCCAAACTTAAAAACAAAACTCAGGATCAAAGTGATTCACTACTTGAGTCTTTGGGTATTGCCTCTAAAAAAAATGATTACCCTAGTAATCTATCCGGTGGGCAAAAACAGCGGGTTGCGCTTGCCAGAAGCTTAATGATGAATCCAAGGATTCTATTATGCGATGAGCCAACGTCTGGTTTAGATGTAGCAACAATAGTCGACGTTGTGGAACTACTACAATCAGTTAGAGATATGGGTATTACTATGATTATCGCTTCTCACAATTTGGATTTTTTAACAAAAATATCAGATCGGATTATTCTGTTAAAAAACGGAAAAATAATTGTAGATATCAATCCTAAAGAAATTGATGAACCAACAAACTATTTAAAAAATAATTATTAAAAGAGAATCACTCATATCATACTGAGAGCTATAACAGATCTTAGCATCGAAAATTACATAATATACATTATGGAAAACAAAATTACATAATGTAAGAAGCAATGCTAAAAATAAAATCACATAATATAGCAAACGTCATACCGCCGCGATATCTCAGCATAGATTCCGCTAACAAGTAGCGGAATGACGAATTTTTGTTTTTCAAACTGTCGGTAAATCTAAGTCAGTTTAGCTATATGTGTCAAGCACTGGGATGACACCCTCCTGATGGGCCAAAATCACAATGTTCGTACAGTTATGGAATGAATCGCGGTATGACGTGTTGCTTTGATCAGCTATAAAGATGATGCTGCGGAAGTTTTTAGTACTTGCTCGCAACTTTCAACAATTTAATAGCACTGGTGTTTACAACCTCTCCGCCGACACGCTTAGTGACAAAAAACCTCACATAAGGTTTATTCGTATAAGGGTCTCTTAATATTCTCATTCCTCTGTTATCTACAATCTTATAAGCTTGTTTGAAATCTGCCATCGCAATTACTGGTAGCTGATTGTTTGGCGCTGGTGGCATATCGGCAGATTGATATACTGGTATTCCCATTAAAGTATCTGGAGCTTCAAGCGACAGACTTGGCTGCCAGAGATACTGACCTGTTTGAGATTTTAGCAGCCTGATATCCTTCAACGTACTCCTGTTCATCAAAAATGACGCATTTTTGGAATAATATTCGTCCAGAGAGTAATACAACATCATTATTGAATCACTATCTAATTTTTCAGTTTTAACTTGCTCTATTTTATTATAACTGTTTCCATTTTCATAAGCTAAAATTCCTTTTGGTTGAAAAGTGCCCTCACCCTTAATGAAGGCTTCGCTTTCTTCCTTACTAAAAGTCTCGGCAATCTTTTCCACCAGCCAACTCTCAACATCGACAAACGCATCATCGAGTAACTTTTGTGATATTTGTGGTTGAGCATATAACTCGTAAGTTGTGACGGAAATCTTTTGGATTTTGGGCGTGTCCGTATCTTTTGCAAAATCATACTTAGACTTATTGCCACCGTCCTCATCATCTACTGTTTCACTGCTCCAACCTGCACCGGCGCGGTCAAAATCTTCTATAATGTAATCCAATGTTTCAGTAGAGATTCTTTGACTGGAGCATATTTGTCGCATTGGGGACGAATCAGTTACGCGCTTGTTTATGCGTTTTACAATATGCGGAGTAACTAGATACCCCCCGATATCACTGTCATCTCCACTGAGGGTTTTGTGTGATAAACCGCTTTCCATTCCCTTGCGGATATAATCAGAAAAATATTTATCGCTTGTGCTAAAATCTGTATTTACTTCTGGGCGTTGAGCTGCAGTTTCGATCAAGTCTAAACGCTCTTTGCAACTATCAATGGCATTATTTACCTTGCATAGCTGCTCAATTGTTGCAGAATCAGCACGCCCTTTGCTTTCAATTTCTTTTAGTTTGCGATCATTTATTAATTTAAATTGCTCCCATGATGAAGCGAGTTCATTGATACGGTGAGCGATATCGGTAAGTGACATAATAGCCTCCTTTGAAAATGAAATAAAAATGGAAATAAGGTAATAGGAATGGCATCCATAGATGTTTCCCACAGTTGTACGAATATTGCAATATGGTACATAGTAAACGATGTCATTCCAGTGCTTGACACTGGGATCCAGCTTCTATGCAACTTAATTAAAAACGTTTGTTTTAGCGTAAGACAACTACCTTTAGCTCATCAGCTCAGTTATAAGCAAAATTTCTGGATTCCAGTGTCAAGCACTGGAATGACATCATCTGTTGTGCAATTTACCTTTAAAAATGAATATCCGTACAGTTATGTGCTTGGCACTGAAATGGCATCATTTTTTATCTGTTGAAAATGTAAACCAAAAAATAGCGTGGCACTTTGTGCCACGCTTAGTACTGTAAGCTTAATCCAGTAATTAAATTAAGCGAGGTAAAATAAAAGATAATGACACTATATAATGTTCGTTCTTTTATGTCAAGCACTTTTTTGAATTTTTTTGGTGATAATTTTTATCCAGTTATTTTATTATTGTAGTATAATTTCAATGCCAGATACTATCATTATGATCACTATCTAAATTTAAATCGTAATTATCATCAAATTTATATATCCCCTCCATCTCTTCTCTATGCAATTCATGTGAATCACCTAAAGCTTTTTGATTAGAAACGTCAACACAATACTGTAACAGTGCTCTTAATGCTCCAGCACTATCTTGATCTAAATTAAAATTGCTAAAATCAAATTTCTGCATATTCTCCACATGTCCTTCTCTACATAACCTACATATCTTAGCAAAAGCCCTTTCACTTTCTCGACTCCAAGCATTAAGAAAGTAAGGATCTACTACTTTGCTAAATTGTTTCTCTATCTCTTCAAGAGAGCTCTCTGGATTAAGTTCTAATATTACTTTGAAAATCCCACTGCCATGGAATCTATAAAATTTACTAGATAAGCTATCTTTTACAAAATTAACTGCATCATCTATTGTAACACCAGAGCGAGATTCAAATATCATCTCAAATGCTCCATAACAACTATCAATACCAAAATTAATTATTTTTTCCATAAAATCAATTACCTCTTCTAAGGAAATTTGTGGCTTATTCCTCAAGATAACTTCTAAACTCTTGACAAAATTATGCCCATGCTGACCCATAGCATGGGTTTTCCCATTTATTGTATAATGATATAGCTTCTTATTTTCTATTATATGCTTATTGCACTGGTAGATATGTAGCTTATTCAATTTGCCAGAATATTCCTCTATAGTATTTTCTAAAATGAATGATAAATTTCCATTATGGTATTACCAACCAAAAGTTGTAAGTCTGTATATTTA
>NZ_CACTIU010000061.1:0-7464 GCF_902713635.1 Wolbachia endosymbiont of Cardiocondyla obscurior
TAAGTAATCCTTACCTTTTAATCTGCAGATTGGCGAAAGCAAATACAATAGCTTCACTATCATGATAAGGGCGCTGGTGGAGTTTGTCAAGCAACTTTCTATATAATATTTTCTAAAATAAATAGACTTCTCGCATCCAATTTCGGTAGCGCGCGACACACAACTGCAATGACAAGGTTTTGTAAGATAAACATCATATTCACACGAAGTACTTGACTTCACTTGTACTAAGAAGCATTTTATATATGTTGTGTGCCCGTAGCTCAGCTGGATAGAGCAACAGCCTTCTAAGCTGTGGGTCGTAGGTTCGAATCCCACCGGGCACACTCTTTTATCAATACTTTCTATAAATCTTCAAGTACTCTGGCACCACATTTTCAATTGCTAATGGTCGAACCTTCATTGTTTCAAGGTCAACTGACTTTTCGATTGAACTATTCATCATAACTTTCACCTGATCTTGAGTAAGCATAGGGTTCGTATCTCCGGTTATTGGTTTTAGCAGCATAGAAATAATTTTATTTTCTAAAAAGAAAGCTATTAACTTTGCCATTGGAAAAGATACATTGATCAACAAACACTTTCTGTTAGTAACATTCAGAATAAACTTCAATAAGCTTTTGAAAGAGTAAACCTTTGGTCCACCCATGTTATAAATTTTCTTGTCTTGCTTATTAAAACTGATAATACGATATACCACTTCAGCTAAGTCTGTTACACATATTGGCTGAAATTTAGTTGTTCCATTGCCAATTAGTGGTAAGAAAGGAAGAATAGTTGCTAATCTTGCAAATTTATTAAAGAAGTTGTCTTCTTTACCAAATACAAGGCTTGGCCTAATTATTATTGCTTTTTGAAATGCTGAAGTTACAGCTTTTTCACCTTCCAATTTACTTTTGGCATATTTTGACAACTTGCTATTTTCTATTCCCATAGCAGAAAAATGTATCATCATAGGTACATTTTTCATTTTTGCAGCTTTTGCTATCCTTTCAGCTATTTTAACGTGAACAGCGTAAAAATCGTGCTTTTTTGCTTCATATAATATTCCCACCAAGTTTATAGCTACATCACATTCTTCCATACCATCCAGAACTGATTGTTCATCAAAAAAATCGCCTTTAAATATTGATATTTGTCCCAAATTGCCACACAATTTTAAACAAGCAGCTTTTTCCTGATTACGAGTGAATATCTTTATTAAATATCCTTCTGCTGCCAAGCGTCTTACGATGTGTTTCCCTATAAACCCCGTTCCACCAAAAATAATTACACGTTTTATCACAATTAAAGTTCCTAATAATTTGTTACTGTAAATTAATACAATGATTTCGCTTAATATTTTATTACGAATTCCCGTACAATAAGATCCATTTTCATTCCTCGTGAGCCTTTAACTAGAATTGCGTCATTATTCTGAATAATGTTAGCTAAATCACTTTTCAATTGATTAGAATCATTAAAATGCGCGCCTCTTATATTATCTGGCAAAAGCTCATGCAATTCTAACATAAATTTACCAACTGTATAAATTTTATCTATATTATTTTCTGTGATAATCTTAACCAAATCTGTATGAAACTCTATGCTTTCATCACCAAGTTCCAACATATCACCAAGCAAAGCTACTTTTCTCTGATTAGAATATATACTCAAAGTTTTTATCGCAGTTTTCATCGAAGCAGGGCTGGCGTTATAGGAGTCATCAATTAAATGTATATATTTTCTATTGTATTTGACCTTATGAATATTGCCTCTACCTTTCGCTACACTAAAATTCTTAAGTGCAAGTGGTAATTTTGATAAATCAAGTCCGAGGCTTTGCACAACTGCTGCAACAGCAAGTAGCGAATAAGCAAAATGCTCACCTTGTACACGTAAATTACAGTTTATAATTTGATTATCACTCAGCCTGATTTTTAAACTTAATCTATTAGCAACTCGGTTTGATGTCATTCCAGCGCGTGACGCTGGAATCCAGTCTTTATTATACAACCGTCTGATATGCTCATTTGCAATTGAACTTCCTGGATCCAAGTAGTCAAGCACTGGGATGACAGAAGATAGTGCTGAAATGACAGAAGATTCATCGTTTCTTATTAAGTTTAGTAAACAAACTTCAGCATTTTTATCTTTACCGAAGCTTATTACATTTCTATTGGCGTGTGATGAGAGATAATCATAATATTTATTATCTCTGCTTAAAACCAAAGTACCGTTATTTTTCATACCATACAGAATTTCTAACTTCGCTTGTGCAACGTCAAATAGTGATGAAAAATTTTCAGTATGTGCAGGTTCGATGTTGGTAATAACTGCAATATTTGGATTACTAATCTTTGATAATTCTTTTATTTCACCAGCTTTATTCATTCCCATTTCAAGGATTAAGTACTGGCAGTTCTTTGGAGCTTTTAGAATTGTCAAAGGCAACCCTATATTATTATTTAAGTTACCTTCGTTTGCATGGGACACTCCATATTGCGATAAAACAGTGTGTAGCATATCCTTTGTAGTGGTTTTTCCGACACTGCCTGTAACTGCAATAACTTTAGCATCAATAAGAACATTTCTAATGTAATATGATGCCATATCGTGCAAAGCTTTCAGGGTATCTTGTACAATAATGAGAGGGAAACTTTTATATTTACCCTCACTCACTATTGCAGCGATAGCCCCTTTTAAAAACGCTTCATGCAAAAAATTATGGCCATCAAAATTCTTTCCCTTGAGGGCAATAAATAAATCACCTTTTTTTATGCTTCTTGTGTCCGTTGAAATATTTGAGCTATGTATCCAATTATAACCATTTACGTCTCTTCCGCCAGTTGCATCAATGATATTATTTGTGTTCCATTTACACATAATTTAGAGTATTCTTTATAATAAATTGAACAATAAAAGTAGCGAAAATACTACATGTTTTAGACAATGTGCAAATAATGGTTGCAATCCCTATAATTCTATCTTATAATGGATATAGAAGTTTAAATTTTTTCGTCTATAATTAAAATGTATTTAGTTGTAGAAAGTACCTTGGAGGTATGTATGTTCACAGGAAAAAATGAAAAATCTACTTCTATACTAGCTAAAGTTGGTAATGCAGCTTCGGGAGTAGGAAGTTTTCTGGGTAGAGGTGTAAAAGTTCTAGTCAAGGGTGCAGTGTACCCTATATGGCCAAAGAATTGGTTTAAGTCCTGGGATGAAATGCGGCACGACATAAAAAATGGCGGACGTTCTATTATTGGCAACCCACTTGAAGAATATGATCCACCTATAGAAACCACACAAGCTAGTGAGGATCTTGGTGTCCAAATAATGGAGCAAAAGAAAGGAACAGGAAAGGTAACTTTTTTAGCATCAAGGACTCTGACAGGGGATATACCCTATTTGACGCCAGAACGATTAGGTGAAATAAAGCAAAACCTGCCAAATGTAACTATCTTTAAAGAAGAAAATAAAATTGTAATTGAAGTTGATGTTAAAAAAATAATTGAAGACATTAAATATAAAGGAAAGAGTCCAGAGGAGATAAAAAAGCTTGCTATTGAAGAAATTAAACAAAAAGTTGACGGTAACCTTAAAGATCTAGCAAAAATTACTGGTGGAGAATTTAAAGTTCACACAGACTTAAAATTGCTGTATGGTATTGCAGAAAAATTGTATAAGGAATATGATAATCAAAAGCAGTCATCAGACAAAGTTGTGAAGTCTGATGTTGGTCAGCCTTCAGAAACTATAGCTTCAGGTGAGAAAAAATGGGCGCAAGAAGCTATAAAAGCAGGTAAGTCGCAAAGTTGTGGAATGCAAAAATAAGTTATAGGGGAGTATTATGAGTGAAGCTAAAAAAATAGAGGAAAGACATCATAGTCTAACTGTTCCTGGGGATATGTATCACTTACAACCAGGAGTTATTACTGGAAAAAGGGTAAGTGGAATAGAACCCTTTTTGAAAGAACAGCAGGACATGGTAAAAGTAAGGGAACTTGTAAGCTCTTTAAATCTTGAAGATGCTTCTGGTGATGCGATAAAACCACTATCTACACCTAATGTAGAGAAAAACGAAGAAAGAGGGAAAGGTCGCTCTTAAAATATGAGCAATGAAGTTTATGATAGCGATAACATCTTTGCTCAAATATTAAGAGGTGAGTTACCTTGTGAGAAGGTACATGAAAATGAAAATGTACTAGCTTTTCATGATAAGTACCCTGACGCACCAGTTCATATTTTAGTTATATCAAAAAATCAATATATTTCATATGATGATTTCATTCTAAAAGCTCCTGAAGAGGAAATAGCGGATTTCTTCAAAACTGTAAGAGAGATAGCACACAAATATAATCTAGAAAAAACAGGATATAGATTAGTCACTAACTACGGTGAAAATGGAGAGCAGGTTGTACCACACTTTCACGTGCATATTTTAGGTGGTAAAAAGTTAGGAAAGCATGTAAACTCATAGTGTTATATGTTTTGTTAAATGAGCGAATATTTAACCATAGTAATCTTTATCTGCGTATCAATTGTAGTATCTTTTGCTTTAGGTATATTGCCTATGTTTCTTGCAGTGAGTAAGCCAGATGGTGAAAAGCTTTCCACATATGAGTGTGGCTTCAATCCACTATCCAGTGCAAGGAAAAATTTTGACATTAAATTTTACCTAGTTTCAATATTATTTATAATATTTGACTTAGAAATTGCTTTTCTTTTTCCTTGGGCTGTTTCTTTATCTAAGATAAGCTATGGTGGATTTTGGTCTATGATGGTATTTCTTGCAATACTCACTATAGGTTTTATCTATGAATGGTGTAAAGGTGCATTAGAGTGGGAGTAGTTTATGACAAATCAAATTCTATCTAATGATGACTGGGGTCGTTATAAAAAAGAAGGGTTTCTTGTCACTAAATTTGGTGATTTAACAGATTATGTAATGAATTGGGCAAGGTCTGGTTCATTGTGGCCGATGACATTTGGTCTTGCATGTTGCGCAGTTGAGATGATGCATACTGCATCCAGCCGTTATGATCTTGATAGATATGGTATAATGTTTCGTGCAAGCCCACGTCAATCAGATGTGATGATTGTTGCTGGCACACTAACTAATAAAATGGCAGCAGCATTGCGCAAGGTTTATGATCAAATGGCAGACCCGAAGTATGTTATTTCCATGGGAAGTTGTGCAAATGGTGGTGGTTATTACCATTACTCTTATTCAGTAGTCCGAGGCTGTGATAGAATTGTGCCAGTTGACGTGTATGTCCCTGGATGCCCACCAACCGCTGAGGCGTTGCTATATGGAATGCTATGCCTACAAAACAAAATAAAACGGACTCGGAATGGATAAAACTGCAAAGTATATACAAAAAAAGACCAAATGCGAGTGCATTCAAAAAGATGATGGCATTATTGTAATATATTCAACTTTAGATGAAATTGAAAAGTACCTATTCTTTCTACGTGATGATGAAAAGTGTAGGTTTGAACTATTAGTTGATATTTTTGGGGTTGACTATCCAAATAGAGAGAAGCGTTTCGAGCTAATATACAATCTGCTCAGCATTGTGCATAATATTAGAGTACACATAAAGCTTCAGTTATGTGAAAGCGACATGCCTCCAAGTGTAGCGAAGATATTTAGTACGGCTTTGTGGTTTGAGCGTGAAGTGTTTGATATGTATGGAATAGAGTTTTCTGATCACCCTGATTTGCGTAGGATTCTAACAGACTATGGATTCAAAGGTCATCCAATGTTAAAAGATTTCCCTCTCACTGGTTATGAGGAAGTAAGATATGATATAGAGACAAAAAAGGTTGTGTATAATCCTATAGATTTACCGCAAGATTTTCGTATGTTTGATAGCTTATCGCCTTGGGAAGGTAAAACCATAAAAGTAAATACAAAGGAGTAGAAAATGACAGTACAAAGAAAAAAAATATCTTTAATCGGTGCAGGAAATATCGGTGGAACTCTCACCCATATGATTGCACTAAGGGAACTCGGTGATGTTGTTTTACTTGATATTAGTGATGGAATACCACAAGGTAAAGCACTCGACATAGCAGAATCATCCCCTATTGATGGATTTAATGTCAATATTACTGGCACAAATAGGTATGAAGATATAAAAAACTCCGATGCAATTATAATAACCGCTGGCATCGCTAGAAAACCTGGAATGAGCAGGGATGACCTCCTGCAAACCAATGCTAAAGTAATGAAGGAGGTTGGCGAAAATATTAAAAAATATTCTCCAAACGCGTTTGTAATAGTGGTTACCAACCCTTTGGATGCCATGGTTTCAGTGGTGCATAAATTTTCAAACCTTCCAACTAATATGATTGTTGGCATGGCAGGAGTGCTTGATTCTTCCCGTTTTCGTTACTTTCTTGCAAGTGAGTTAAATATCTCAGTTGAAGATATATCTGCTTTTGTGCTTGGAGGACATGGCGACACTATGGTACCACTAATCAATTGTGCTTCAGTTGCTGGAGTTCCACTTACTCAAATTATCGATATGGGTCTTATCACACAGAAAAAAGTCGATGAAATAGTTGAACGCACTCGCAATGGCGGTAAAGAAATAGTTGATCTGCTTAAGTCTGGATCTGCATACTACGCTCCTGCATCTTCAGCTATATGCATGTTAGAATCATATTTAAAAGATAAGAGGCGCATATTACCATGTGCTGCTTACCTTAATGGTGAATATGGTGTAGAAGAGTTGTTTATTGGTGTTCCTGTAATTATTGGAAAAAACGGAATTGAAAAGATCCTAGAAGTTAAAATGAATGATAGTGAACAAGAAATGTTTAATAAGTCTGTAAACTCGGTGAGAGAGCTGGTGAAATCTTTAGGTTCATAAGCAAATTAATGGTTTTATAGAGCTTCTTTATAGCTCAAACAGCCTAAAAAAGTTGCTTGTGGTTACCTTCGCTACTTGTTCTGGTGACTCATTCCACAACTCTGCCAAACAATCAACAACGTATTTCACCATTGCTGGTTCATTCTTTTTTCCCCTATAAGGCTCAGGTGATAGATATGGTGCATCAGTTTCGACTAAAACACGCTCGCGTGGTACATTTTGTGCAATTTCTCTGAGTAAGCTCGCATTTTTAAAAGTAATAATTCCAGAAAATGAAATATATAACCCCAAATCTATAGATTGATAAGCAAGTTCTTTAGAGGAAGCAAAGCAGTGCATTACTCCACTAAAAGCACCGGCTTTCATTTCTGACCTTAACATATCGATCATCTCATTATCAGCGCTTCTTGTGTGAATAACTAAAGGTAGTCCAGTTATTCTTGACGCTTCTATATGTAATGCAAAACTTTTTTTCTGATTGTCTTTGTTGTCAGATTTATAAAAATCTAACCCGGTTTCACCGATACTATAGTATTTTCTAAAATGAATGATAAATTTCCATTATGGTATTACCAACCAAAAGTTGTAAGTCTGTATATTT
>NZ_CACTIU010000062.1:0-7446 GCF_902713635.1 Wolbachia endosymbiont of Cardiocondyla obscurior
GTTTAGAATAAAAAAACGCCATACTTGAAAGTATAATGTAAGTAATTAGCCAACCACGGGGCTTCTTTTGCCTTTTTCTCCGCTTGGTAAATTTCTTAATGTTTATACGGAAGGTGTCATTCCAGCGCGTGACGCTGGAATCCCAAAAAAAGGATGATGTCATCCGAGTAGCTGACACTGGGATGACAAAAAAAGGAGCACTGGGATGACATCATAGGGGCGCTGGCCTGACAATCGTCATTCCGCTACGTGTTAGCGGGATCTAGAGATACCGTGACGGTATGACAAGGGAGAACAGTTGTATTCCTGCACAATTTATTCTCATGACAAAAACGTCTTAACTTTCTCTCTACTTTTTCTGGGTAAGGTCAATTTTGTGAAAAAATGGATTGAATTATAGGCAGATTTGGCTATTATTTGTAATACATGGGTATTAGGTAAAATGTTTAAATTTGATCCTTTATTATTAGCTCGAATTCAGTTTGCCTTCACAATAGGCTTTCACATTATATTTCCTGCTTTCACGATCGGGCTTGCAAGTTTTCTAGCCTTTTTGGAATGGTGTTGGCTTAAGACTGGTGATACACGTTTCCGTGATGTTTATAAATTCTGGATCAAGATTTTTGCCGTTGCTTTTGGCATGGGAGTGGTATCTGGAGTTGTAATGTCATATCAACTTGGTACCAATTGGTCGATTTTTTCTGACCGCATAGCCAATGTTCTCGGCCCTCTATTTTCCTTTGAGGTTTTAACAGCCTTTTTTCTGGAGGCATCTTTTTTGAGTATTATGCTATTTGGATGGAATAGAGTAAGTTCTCGTATGCACTTTGCTTCTACTTGTATTGTTGCAGTGGGAACGCTTATTTCAGCTTTTTGGATTATTGCGGCCAACAGTTGGATGCAAACACCCGCTGGATTCACGATTGGTGAGAATGGTCTCCTATATCCAACCAATTGGTTAGAGATTATTTTTAATCCTTCTTTCCCTTATCGCTTTATTCATATGGTAACAGCAGCCTATCTTACAACAGCTTTTGTGGTTGGTGGTGTAGGAGCATTTTATCTTTGGAGAAAACGACATGCTCCTCAAGCAAGAATTATGCTTGGTATGGCAACCATTATGGTAGCTTTAGCTGCACCATTTCAGCTGTTCATGGGAGATAGGCATGGATTAAATACACTAAAGCATCAACCTGCTAAGATTGCTGCAATGGAAGGTATATGGGAAACCGAAAAAGGGGCTGGCTTACTTTTATTTGCTTATCCGGATCAGCAAAATGAAATTAATCACTACGAGATAAAAATTCCTAATCTTGCCAGCTTGATCTTAACACATGATTTTTTAGGAGAAGTAAAAGGATTAAAGGAATGGAAAAAAGAAGATAGACCACCTGTAGTATGGGTATTCTGGTCCTTCCGTATAATGGTTGGAGTTGGAATTTTAATGATCATAATTGGGTCAGTAAGTGTTATACAGTATCTTCGTGGCAAATTATTCCAAAGTTGTTTCTTACATGGATGGTGGATATCAATGATGCCGTCTGGGTTCATAGCGTTACTTGCAGGTTGGTTTACTACTGAAATTGGCCGTCAACCTTACACTGTATATGGAATTATGCGCACAATTGAATCATTTTCATCTGCGATTACCGGTCCTCAGGTTGCATGGTCTTTGATTGCATTTATCGTTATGTATACCCTTATATTTGGAGCAGGTAGTTACTATATTCTGAAACTTATATACAAAGGAATTCCTGTCATTAAAGAAGAAGAGCAATTTTATAAACACGGTATTGGAGCTTCAGTGATTGATGCTGGTACATCTGGAAAGGACAACAATCATGTTTGATTTTTCTTCCTTAATTAATTTACCCCTAATCTGGGGATTACTAATTGCCATAGCTGTTTTACTGTATATTTTAATGGATGGGTTTGATTTAGGTATTGGTATTTTACTTCCTTTTGCACCGTCAGATAAATGCCGTGATCACATGATAAGCTCAATTGCACCATTTTGGGATGGAAACGAAACATGGTTGGTATTGGGTGGTGGAGGGTTGTTTGCTGCTTTTCCTCTTGCATATTCAATATTAATGCCTGCTTTTTATATTCCAATCATTATTATGCTGCTTGGCCTTATAGTGCGCGGAGTATCCTTTGAGTTTCGTTTTAAGGCAGAAGGAAAATACAGGCGATTATGGGATTATGCCTTTCATTTTGGGTCACTTGGTGCTGCATTTTGCCAAGGCATGATTTTAGGTGCATTTATACATGGTGTAGAAGTAAACGGACGCAACTTTTCTGGTGGCCAATTTGATTGGGCAAGTGCTTTTAGTGTAATGACAGGCATTGCTGTGATATTTGGATATGCACTTTTAGGTTCTACATGGCTCATAATGAAGACAGAAAATATAACACAAGAATGGGCACGCAAGGTTGCTTCTTATACGCTTGGTTTTGTAGGTATTTTCATGGGACTAGTGAGTGTAGTGACACCATTTTTAAATGAACGTATTAAAAACTTTTGGTTTAGCATGCCAAATTTTTATTATTTATTTTCTATTCCATTACTCACATCTTGGCTATTTTTCATGCTGTAGTTTGATCTTCAGAATACTAAACGGGAGTACCGTCCATTCTTTCTCAGTATTGCTATTTTTTTTATGGGATATTTAGGTTTAGGAATTAGTATCTACCCATGGATTATACCTTTTCAATATACCATTCTGGATGCAGCCGCTTCTGGGCCAAGTTTATCTTTAATGCTCATTGTTATAATACCGCTTTTACCAATCATTTTAACTTACACTGGTTATTGCTATTATGTCTTTCGTGGAAAATCAAATTATGAACACACATATTAAGGAGTTAGTGACCTTATGGTTAAAACGTTACCCTTAAATCAAGCAGTCGTTCAGGCAATGGCGTCAACTCAAGAACCTTCATTAGCAAACCCTCCTATGGATTTTCTGAAAAGTTTTTGAGTATATTGTATTTTTAATTTGTAGAATAAGTTTTTTTTCCTTTTTGCATGCTAACCAAAAAGGGTTCTGTCATCCTTCTTGTCATATAAGTAGCTTGACGCGGGCATTCAGTTTTCTTTATAATTTTCTTTGTGAAAGAACAAAAATGCTTATTTGTAACCATAGCTGGCTTACCAAATGCTGGGAAGTCTACATTAATTAACAGCATCATAGGCAAGAAAATTGCAATTGTCACCCCTAAAGTGCAAACAACAAGGACGCAAATAAGGGGTGTTGCAACATGCAACAACACACAAATTGTCTTTACTGACTCCCCAGGAATTTTCTCAGCAGAAACAAAACTTGAAAAAGCTTTAGTCAAATCTGCATGGTCGGCAGTTAAGGATAGTGACATCACTTTGTTGCTTGTTGATGTAAGCAATTATTTGAAAAATATAGAAAGAATTAAGACTATATTTATGCGGCTGCAGCGCACAAAAGGCAGATGCATTTTGGTTATCAATAAAACTGATTTGGTAAAAAGGCCTGAATTAAAGATGGCGCATGAGCATCTGAATTTGCTTTATAAATTTGAAAAGGTTTTTATGATATCAGCATTAAAGAATGATGGACTTTCTGATTTGATGAATTACTTGTCTGAAGTTGCATCGGTGAGCCCCTGGTTTTATGAAGAAGATCAAATAACCGATTCCTCAGTAGATTTTTTATCAGCAGAAATTACGAGAGAAAAATTATTCTTGAACTTGCGTGAAGAATTGCCATACTCTACAGCTATTATAACTGAACAATTTGAGGAAAAAAAAGATAAGAGTTTAGTCATCAAACAGATCATATTTGTGTTGAAAGATAGTCATAAAAAAATAGTGCTAGGGAAAGATGGCAGTAATATTAAAAAAATTAATATCGAAGCGCGTGCTGAACTAGAAAAATTATTTGAGTGCAAGGTACACCTCTTTTTATTTGTGAAAGTGCGACCTTGGATCGACCGTCCGGAGGAGTATATAGGCAATGCTTAATTCTTTATTGGTATTTGATATTGAAACTATACCAGATGTAAATTCCTGCAAAAATTTACTCAATATTAGTGATGATAGTAGTGTAGAAGAGAAGAGGGATGCATTAACAAAATATCATCTTGAAATAACAAACGGGCAAAACTCTTTTCTGCGTCAGCCTTTTCACCTTGTTGTAGTTATTAGTTTTTTACTTTGCAATATAAGCTACCAGAGTGGTTATGAGGTGTTCACACTGCAAGAAATAAGATCTGGAGGCACACTAAATTCCAGTGAAAAGGAGCTAGTGAAAGGATTTTTTAACTACATATCAGAGAAAAAGCCAAGATTAGTTTCGTTCAACGGACGCACTTTTGATATACCAGTGCTGAAGTATCGTGCTATGGTCCATGGCATTCAAGCAGAATATTTTCATAAAGCTGGCGATAAGTGGAATAGTTACAATCAGAGATATAGCAGTGATTGGCATTGTGATTTGCTTGAATCCCTCTCTGATTTTGGAGCTTCTGCGAGAGTAAAAATGAACGAAGTTTGTGCAGCATTTAATCTTCCTGGTAAGATTGGAGTTGATGGGTCACAAGTTATGGACTTATACGATAGCGGCAAGATACAAGAGATTCGAGATTATTGTGAAACAGATGTAATTAACACTTATTTGATTTACTTAAGGTTCATGCATCATCAGGAAAGGATTACTACTGAAAGCTACAACAAAAGTGTGGAAGAGCTGCTTTTAGAGTGCGAAAAAAAAGAATACCTAAAGAAATTTAAAGAAGAATGGCAAATAACTTGTGGTGGAAAAATTTTACTTCCATAGAATAAATAGTCGAGTTATAATGCACTAACAAGCGAACCTCTGTACTAAATTTTGGTTAATATACACGTTGAGCATATTAAGAAAGTTGCTTTTAAGGTATTGCATTTTACTTTTATTTTCGTTATAAGGTTGCTTTAAGTTGAATTTTCAACATTTTTATACTATTTACATTTAAGATATGATTTCGAAATTTTTTGGGGGCACTTCATGAAAAAGTCTATGTATACTAGAACTGCTCTAGTTTCTTTATTAACTTTATGTTCTTTCAGCAGTTTTGCAGCTGACTTTCCTGATGAGAGTATGAAGGAAATAAAAAAGCAAGAGAGCACAAAAACTTCTGGAAAAGTGGAAGTTATGAAAACATCAAATAAAAAACTGAAAGAAAAGATGGACAGAATATGTAATGCTGATCCAAGAAAAAAAGCTGAAGAGCTTAAGAAAAAAGAGGAGCTAAGATTAGCAGCCGAGCAGAAGAAAAAAGAGGAGATCAGGCTAGCAAATGAGAAAAAAGCAAAGCTTATAGAGGATTCAAAAGCGAAAGCTCTAAACGCTAAGAATTCTAATATAGAAAAAGGTAAAGTTTCAAAAACTAAGCGTTCTAAAACTAAGAATGCTAAAGTTGAAGCTAAAGATGTAAAGAAGGATATAAAAGTTGTTAACAAAAATACAGAGGAAAAAGGTAAGGCAAGTCCTGTTGTTTCAGTTGGTGGAGTTGATATTATCGATACCAATCAAGGGCAAAGTAATTTAAGAATAACTTTTGGTGGTGTTGTTGATGCTCAAGGTTATGGCAAAGCTGGACCAAGTGGCGCAGATTATAAACGTTATAACGTTATGCCAAACAGATCTACAGAGTATTATAATGCCACTCCAGATATAACAAGAGGAGCAAATCCAATATTCTATGAAGGAATAGGAAATATTGGTGATTACAGCAACGATATGGGTATGATTGCTGACGCGATATTGCACCTCAGAGCAGAAAATAAGAATGAAGATTTAGGTCTTCTTTATGGTGCTGACGTGCAGTTTCATGTCCCAGTGACCGAAGGTAAGGGAGCTTCACAGGGTGTTTATGCTGCAAAAGGCAGAAGTGCGCATGTGTTTGTTAACTCAAAATATGGTGACGTGAAGCTTGGTTACCAATTTGGTCCTGAGGCTCTGATGAGGCTTGATGCAACAAGAATTGCGACTGTTGACGGAGCTGCAGATAGTGACTGGTTCAGAAAAGTGAACTTAGAAGGAAGCGCTGCTAGCTTTCCATTTTATGTAACACCACGTCTTTACACTGAAAGTTTTTCGAGTGAAAGTGAAAAATTCTCTTTCCGTATGGCAGGGAAATATAACAAAGGCGTTATGACTACACTGCCATTTAGAGTTGCTTACTACTCACCAAATTATATGGGCGCAAGATTTGGTATCAGCTACTCACCTCGTTATGATAGTAGTTTGTTTATTGTAAAAGAAACAGTTCCTTTTAAGGAGACTATAAGTGGTGCCGAGGTGATAAAGCATAAAGAAGAGATAAAGCATGTCGGTCCAGACTATGAGCACATAGTAAGCGCTGGCGTATCATATGAATATGACTTTGATAAACATAAGGTGAAAGTTAAAACTTCTGCAGTTGGTGAGTATGGTCAAGCGAAAAAACTAAGTAAAGATAAGCATCTTTATAAGGAATTTGTAGAGTATAATGACCTGATGGGTGTTAATTTGGGTGTAAGCGCTGATTATAAGATTAATGAAGATCAAGGCGTAAAATTTGCCGCTTCTTTTGCATACTTGGGCAAATCTGGTCAACCGAAGGGTATTAAAAAATTAATTGGTGATACCTATACGGAAATTGATAGTAAAGATGCTACTGATGGCAAAAGAGTGGAAGGGCTGAAAGCTCAATTTGGTAAAGATAGTATAGATACCATGTATTGGACTGTAGGAGCTGGGTATCAACATGAGAATATCTACACAAGTTTGACGTATTTTGGCAGCAGAATGAATGACAAAGATATGCTTCATGATGGTGCACTTGGCGTTCAATATGATCTGTCTCCTGCATGCAGTAAGAACAAATTTGTTCCTTACGCAGCTCTCCATTATTTTATGACTAACGAAACAGGTAAGCTGAAAGATGAGTCTGATGCTGATGTACCTTCTAACCAAGGAATTCTCCTTCTTACTGGTGTGAAGTTTTCTTTCTAACCAGCCAGTACACACCACAGTTAACTGTGGTGTATTCTTGTCTGTTAGTGTTTATTTGTCGATCAAATAAACATATGGTGTCCTCTCTCCTGTCATCCCAGTGCGTGACACACAACTGTACGAACATTGTGATTTGAGGACACTCCACCAAGAAGGATGTCATCCCAGTGCCCAGACACTGGGATCCAGCTTTCCATGCAACTTCATCAAAAGCGTTTATTCAGCATAAGATCAGCCACTTTTTATGCTCACCAAATCAGTTTGCTTACTTACAAGCAAAATTTCCTGGATTCCAGTGTCAAGCACTGGAATGACACCCTATGGTCACCGGAATAACGCTTTATGGCTACTTATATCAATTCTCATTATTAGTGAATCAAATAAGCGATATTGTAGAGTTATTTAATTGTGGAGTGAGAAAGAAAGGCAATAG
>NZ_CACTIU010000063.1:0-7421 GCF_902713635.1 Wolbachia endosymbiont of Cardiocondyla obscurior
TTTCTTTAACCAGCTTAACAGCTTCTAATTTGAATTCTGCTGTATATTCTCTTCTATTTGTCATATTTTGAAAAAACGTTTTATTTTACTCCAAAAACGTTTTAACTTTCTCTCTACTTTTTCTGGGTAAGGTCAATTTACCGCCGCGGCGCTAACTAGTAGCGGGATGACGGGTTACCAAATTGTAGAAGTTGCTTTAGCTATAAATTCAAGTTTTATCAATGTCTTGTGTTGTTACCCAAATAATGGTTGTGCAAGCGCTTAATTTTTTGATCAAAAAGGAACAAGTTTAGTAAAAAATAATGATATTATTAGTGGAACATAAAACAGTCCCACTGCAGTACTGATTAGAAGCAACAGAGTAGCTTTATCTGGTTGATAATTCAAAATATTAGCAAGTATTATACTGGACCCAGAAACTGGAATAATAGCCAGCAACATCAGTGCTTTATATATGCTCTCACCGTATATACCTATAACATGCTTGTCTAAAAGGACAATTCCTAAAACAAACAGTGGCCAGAATACGTACTTTGCTGTAATAGTGATCAAAGCAAGCTTCCAATCTATTTTAAAGCTTGCAATATTCGCAATGCTCACTCCAAGTAGCACCATTCCTAATGTGACAAATGTACTTCTAATGTTCATCATAACATCTGTTAAAAAAGTAGGTATTTGTATATCGTATATACTTAAAAAGAAGCCCAGAACCATCGCATAAAGCGAAGGAAGTTTGAACAACTTTAATATGCATTCTTTTGCGGTATAAATACCATTTGCAGCTATGTAAAATCCTAAGCTGTTTTCAAATAGCGCCATTCCTATATAACAAACAACATATACAGATACTGAATCTTCATCAAATAAAGCCATGGCAATCGGCAGGCCAAAATAACCCATACTTGTGCTGCCCGAGCTAAATGCTAATATGTTTCTTGTGTTATCCTTAAATAAAAAAGAAGAAAGATAATACACTGATAAGGACATAGTGCTACCTATAAACCATATCAAAATCGGCAGAGAAATTACTTTTAAGTTAACTTCTGTATGAGAGACTCCATATAAAATCACTATTGGATTAGCTATATAAAAAAGTATTTGAGATATAGTGTTTCTATCAATTTTAAGATATTTTCCTGCTAAGTAACCAATAAATATTGTAATATAAATAGGTAATATTTTGAGAAAAAGAGTAAGGAACATACTAGCCTATTGTAATATTTTTGATTGATAAAGTGACATTAGATCTTAAGGTGTTGTAAAAGTAAACAAAATTTATTTTCCAATTTATCCAGCTCATAGTTAATTACATTAGTGCCAAAATTCGTTTTTATATAGGACTTAAGAATGACATTTTTATGATAAAATTATGTTAAGTTTCTATAAAGCTTCTTGCATATTTTTAAATAATGACATATTTACTAAAAATTAAACTGCTTGTAGTAATTTAGACGAACTGTTGAAAAAGTAAGAGGAAATAAGTAAAGTTAGGGCAGAGAGGTAAGAGCTTTAACATAGTTGTCATATTTTTCTTTAATTAACCCTAGTGTCCAATTTATCCACCATTCCTTCACATGAGGTGTTTCTAACCATTTTAATAACAGTAAAAAATGTTTTCTTTCAACGCTTTAAATGTGATATTTTTATTCATTAATTAAAAATCTCAAATGTTACTACCATTTCTGTTAATCCTGTCTCTAATTGCTAAGTTCATTGAAATTGACATTTCCGTACCTAGTTTTCCTGATATGGTGCACTATTTTAACGTACCGGAAGGCATAATTCAATTAACTATTGCTTATAATTTCCTAGGCTTTTGCATAGGAGGGTTGTTTTTTGGTCCATTGTCTGAATGCTATGCCAGAAGGAGAATTATGATCATAGGTAACACTTTGTTATTAATCGGCGCTGTTGGTTGTGTTTTTGCACCGTCGATTTTTTGGCTTTTAATCTCTCGCTTTGTTCAGGGCATTGGTGTTAGCACATCTGTAGTTGTGTTTGCAATCGTTGCAGACAGCTACAAAGGCGACGAAGCGGTGAAATTTATTGGAATCATGAATTCTGTTCTTACAGTTGTCATGGCAATTGCGCCAGTGTTAGGCAGTTTCATCAATGAAATTGTAGGATGGCGTGGTAATTATGCAACTGTTGCAATACTTTGTTTAATCTCTTGGGTTTTGCTGCTTTTAGCGTTACCAGAAACAAAAAAGGACCGCGATATTTTCAGTTTGAAAAAAATGATGAAAGATTACAGAAAACTACTATCTAGTCCGAGGTTTGTTACGTTGTCTTTGATGTCAAGCCTCTTTTCTGCTGCGTATATGTCATTCATTACTTGTGGACCTTTTCTGTATATGAAGACTTTTGGTTTATCTAGCACTATTTATGCACTACATCAAGGTGCAATAGTTGGGTGCTTCTCACTCATCAGTCTATTTGCTGGCAAAATCTTGCAGAAACTTGGAGCAATAAAGTGTGTAATTTCTGGTACGAGCGTGGGTGCTATTGGGTCTCTATTGCTTGTAATATTCAGTATAATTGTACCCCACTCTTTCTACTTAGTAACACTGTCTATGATTATTTTTTCTATCGGTTGTGCAATTTTCCAGCCAGTGATTTTTAATGCATCAATAAATGTTTTCCCTGAAATTAAAGGCACAGCTTCTTCTGCAGTCTCGTTCATTAGAACTTTTATCATGGCTATTTTTATCGGCTTAACAAGCTACATTTACAATGGTCAAACAATTAGTGTAGCTGTTCTTGTTTTATCCGCGATAGTACTAGAACTTGTTTTTACTGTCTATCTATTGCGTTTAAAAGATCCTATGTAATTAATAAAGATATTCCATTGTAGGCTGCTAACTTTCCCCTGCCAATCTTTCTGCTTCATTACGTGAGATTAATGCCTCAATAAATTCATCTAGTTCGCCTTCTTTTATAATCTGCTCTAGCCGATGTGAAGTTAGATTAATTCTGTGGTCTGTTATTCTTGATTGTGGGAAATTATATGTTCTTATGCGCTCGGAACGATCACCAGAGCCAATCTGACTTTTCCTCATTGTTGACCTTTCCATTTCTTTTTTTTGTCTTTCAATTTCGTATAGCCTTGCCCTCAATACTTTGAGCGCTTTAGCTTTATTTTTATGCTGCGATTTTTCATCTTGCTGTATCACAACTATCCCTGTTGGCAAGTGGGTGACCCTTACTGCACTATCGGTTGTATTCACTGATTGCCCTCCAGGACCACTGGATCTATAAACATCTATTCGTAAGTCTTTTTCTTCTATTTTAAAGTCAACTTCTTCTACTTCAGGTAATATCGCAACAGTAGCGGCAGAGGTATGCAACCTTCCTGAAGATTCAGTTTCTGGCACTCTCTGTACTCTGTGCACCCCTGATTCAAATTTCAACCTTGCAAAAACTTCTGTTCCATTAATGAGTGCAGAAGCTTCCTTATAGCCACCTATACCTGTATTAGAAATGCTTATTGGCTCGAACTTCCAATTTCTTCTTTCTGCATATTTTTGATACATACGAAATAACATTGCTGCAAATAATGCTGCTTCTTCTCCGCCTGTGCCTGCTCTAATTTCTAATATTGCATTCCTTGAGTCATCTTCATCTTTGGGCAATAATGCTAACTTTAATTTTGCTTTTATTTTTGGTAATAATACCTTGTGCTTTTCGAAGAATTCTTCTTTTGCTAACTCTTTTATATCACCTTCGCTGTTTTCATCTTTCATTATTTCTTCTAAGTCTGAAATTTCCTCTTTCAGCGTGTTATATTCATCAATTATCTTGATTATTGGCCTGAGCTCAGAGTATTCCTTTGAAAGGGTAATGAATTCTTTTTGACTTAAATTGGTAGGATTTTCCAAATTCCTCTCTATATCATTAAATTTTTTCTTTAAGTCTTGTAAATTATTTTCCATATCCATATAGCACAGATCTAGCTAAGTAATATATACTGAAATAAAAAATTTCTTATATCAAGCAATAACACTATAATATACCTACTACCTTCTAGTTGAATATAATGGCAAAACAGATAACATCAAACTGCAATTTCATATTTGGAGCTTCGGACATAAAATCATTACCAAATGAGTCGGCTCCAGAGATTGCGTTTGCTGGTAGATCAAATGTAGGAAAATCCAGTCTGATCAACTTACTGATAAACAGCAAAAAAGCTGCCAGAGTTTCCTCTAAACCTGGATGCACTAGACAAATAAATTTTTACTCTATGTACGATGATAAGTTCAGACTTGTTGATCTACCAGGGTATGGCTACTCTCATGCAGGCAAGGAGGAAATTATACAATATTTAAACTTAATTGAGTATTATCTAATTCAAAGAGAAAATCTAAGAAGAGTGTTTGTGTTGATAGATAGCAAGGTAGGATTAAAAGAAATAGACAAAGACTTCATTTATTGGTTAATATATAATAACATTAACTTTAACATTGTGCTAACAAAAATAGATAAAGTAAGTCAAAAAAGCTTAGGTGCTGTTATAGAAGATATTCAAAAATGGATTAATAATGAGAATGTGTCAATTCATCAAATGAGCATCCGTGTTAAGCATAAAATAACCAAGGTAAGAGATGAGTTTTTCAAGTTTACAAGATAAAAAAATGAAGAGTAGTGAATTTTTAAAGGGTGAGGTATCATTTGAACAAAAAGCAGAAATATTACTTGAAGTGCTATCTAACATACCTAGCTTTGTAGGCGAGACTTTTGTCATTAAATGCGGTGGTACAATAATCTTAAATGAAACACTATTTAATACTTTTGTGCATAATGTTGTCTTGTTGAAGCAGCTTGGCATAAATCCGGTAATAATTCATGACGGAGAATATGAAATTAACTCGGTGTTAAAAATGCTGGATATGAACAGTAAGTTTGTGAATGGTATCAGACTTACAGACAAAGACACTATGAAAATCATTGAAATGGCACTGTGTGGTTCAGTTAATAAAAAAATTGTTCAGCATATAAATTCTGCTGGTGGTTCAGCTATTGGATTATGTGGAAAAGATGGTAACTTAATTAAAGCCGAAAAAATAACCGCTACGCTTAGAGAAGATAGATCAAATAATATCGAAAAGATATTAGACATGGGGTTCATCGGTAGACCCACTGAAATCAATCCTGATATATTATTTTTTATTGAAGAATCAGATTTTATACCAGTTATTGCACCAATTGGTCATGGAAAAGATGGGGAAACATATCATATTGATGCCGATAGCACTGCAAGCGCAATCGCAATCGCAGTTTCTGCATCTAAAATGATAATCTTGAGTGACACAGATGAAGAAATAGATAAAATTGGTGGCAGGAAGATATCTGTTAAAAATTTAAATGCATCGATTGATTGTGGGAAAATTAAAGGGGAAAAATTTATTGAAAGGCTTATGGCATACGTTAAAATGGCGGAGGAATGTGCTGGAGTTGTTCACATAGTTGATGGTAGAATACCTAACATTATGCTTGATTTATTTACTGAGAGTAATTCAAGCATATCGATTGTGAGTGATTTATAGCTATACTGCTTGCAACTACACGAATACCAAGAGGGTGTCATTCAAGTAGCTGACACTGGAATGACAGCAATCTACGTCATACCGCGATTCATTCGCGGTATCTCTAGATCCCGCTAACAAGTAGCGGGATGACGGTTGTCAGGGTGTCATCCCAGCGCCCTTATGATGTCATCCCAGTGCCCAGACACTGGGATCCAGAAGACTTAATTTCAACCAAGTGGCTGCATAATAAGGACTAGATTCCAGACTGGAATGACATCATAGAGGCACTGGGATGACAAAAAAAGGAGCACTGAACTTGTCAAGGAATTTTATGGCCTAGCGTCACGCGCTGGAATGACATCATTTACATTTATCACTTTTGCAGATACAATTTACATGCTATAATTGAGTCTTCATAGATGGTAAATTGGAGTGCAAAGAAGTAAAATTAAAGTAGAAATAAAAAGATTATCACACGGAGAAGACTTGTCTCTTCCATGTTATGCAACTACGCAGAGTGCTGGCATGGATCTTTATGCTGCATTGAATGATTCTGCTGTTTTAAATCCACTTGAAAGATTACTTGTTCCAACTGGAATTGTGATTGCAATACCAAACGGTTTTGAGGGGCAAATCCGCCCACGTTCTGGTCTTGCTGCAAAACATGGAATCACTGTCTTAAATTCTCCGGGTACTATAGACTCTGATTATCGAGGTGAAGTTAAAATTTGTCTAATTAATCTAAGTAATCAGCCATACGAAATAAAAAGAGGAGATAGAATCGCACAAATCCTTATTTCTCCTGTATCTCAGGTAATTTGGGATGACAGAGAAGAATTCTGCGCAGAAGAAACCGGTCGCAATGCAGGGGGCTTTGGCTCAAGCGGCAGGTAGCTTACGAAAAAGCTTGACTATGACAGTTCTTTTATACACAATTTAAGCATATTAATATTTTATTAAATGAAGTCGTTTATGCTAACTTTCAAAAATCATTGTGGCCAGCTCCACAAAGCAAACACTGTATTTGTTGCATTTACTGCTATATACGTTATAGGTGGATTAGCAATACTTTCAACACCGCTTTGGAGGCCTTCAACTTGCAAGCTAGCAGCTTTTGCAGCTACACCACTTGGAATGGGCGTTTTAGCATTTGTTGCTGCTGCGCTGACTTATTTAGCAATATATGCTATCAGCAAAAATAACGAAATATCTGAGTTGAAAGCTCTGAAGGTTATTAAGGATGGGTTGCTAGTAACAAAAGACGCATTTAGGGAAATTGCAAGGAATAACCAAGTTAAAGATGAAGAAGGTCAGGTAGAAAAGGATAAACATTATATAGACTTCAGCTTAGAAGGCAAGAACTACCGTATTATTGTTGATATTAATCAGTTTACCAATAAGCTAGGCAATACTTCACTCTTCGAGATAGATTCACTAGAAGTGAAAAACAAAGAAGGTAAGTTCGAAACAGTAGATAAAACAGAATGGAATAAAACATTAGGTTTAGAAAAAGAGGGTGCTAAAGAGGTTAACACTTATTTAGGCTCGCTTATTGTTGAACAAGTTGCTTCTCAACAACAGACAGTATAGCCAAGTGAAATAAAAGAGGTAGATTAAGTCTGCCTCTTTGTTTTTTTTGATTTTTAGTGTTACGCGCATAACTGCATGGATGTTGCGATTCTCAAGGCAACGTATCTGTTTAGATGCATGGCTAATGCTGAAACAAAAATTCCAGTGTTCCCTTTCTTGTCATCCCAGTGCTTGACACATAACTGTACAAACATTCATTTTTGAAGGTAAATTGCACAACAGATAATGTCATTCCAGTGCTCCCTTTCTTGTCATCCAAGTAGCTGACACTGGGATGGCTTTGTTGCATCACACTTTATGAGA
>NZ_CACTIU010000064.1:0-7398 GCF_902713635.1 Wolbachia endosymbiont of Cardiocondyla obscurior
GAGTTTTTTTGTCATTTAATCTGTACAGAGAAGATAAATAAATAGCTTCAGTTTCATGATAAGGGGGCTGGCGAAGGATGTCAAGTAAGTTTTTTCGTTTCTATTTCCAATAAAAGTTTGTATGCAATAACACAGAAGCATGCACTGCTATTCCTTCATTTCTTCCAATATAACCTAATTTCTCTGCAGTGGTTGCTTTGATATTTACAAATTCATCATCAATTTCTAATGCTTTTGATATGAATTTCTTCATTTCTACTTTGTAAGGCGATATTTTAGGCTCTTCACAAACTATAGTAATATCTAAATTAGACACGCTGTACCCTTTTTCTTTTGCTTTTTTAGCAGCAAAGTCAAGAAAGTGAGATGAATTGCAATCTTTCCATTCAGAGGAACTAGGAGGAAAGTGCTCTCCTATGTCGCCACATCCCAGTGCTCCGAGTATTGCATCAACGATTGCATGTATTGCAACATCACCATCAGAGTGCGCTTCTATTGCCATGTTGTGTTCAATTTTCACACCGCAAATTTTTATAAAGCTTTCAGCACCATTTTGAACTTTAATGAACTTATGTATATCATAACCGGCTCCGACACGAAATTTTGGCTCTTCAAAAAGAAGCTTTGCCATATTGATATCCTCTTTTGTGGTTAACTTAAAATTGCTTTTCTCACCTTTAATAATCGCAACATGTTTTTTGTGCTCTACCATTAGTGATGAATCGTCAGTAAATTCTTTGACTGATTGATGGCATGATAATAATTCTTTGAAATTAAAAATTTGAGGGGTTTGTATGGCTCTGAGCTTTCCTCTTGAAATCGTAGATTCAATAAAACTATTACTCACCAATGACATAGTGTCTTCAACTTCTATTGCTGGAACTACTCCTGTATATTGATCATTAATCATAGATTCAACCAAGTTATCTATCAGAACATCTGACACAAAAGGCCTACAAGCATCGTGTATAACTACAAAATCTGGGTTAACTTTTTGTAAGCTTTCAAGCCCTAGTTTAACTGAACTTTGCCTGTTTTCTCCTCCGTATACAGGGCTTAGTAATTTAGTGTCTGTAATTAGTGATATAGCTTTCTCATAGAAACTTTCATGGTCTCTATTAATTGCTATTCTTATGTAATCTATATATTGGTTAGCCAGAAATCTTTTAATTGTATGAAATAAAACAGATTTACCTGCCAGTTTTATATATTGCTTAGGAATCGTAGAATTGCATCTACTGCCTACTCCCGCTGCAACTATTAATGCTGCTATTTTGTATTTCTTAGCGCACATATTTCTTTTTGTAGAAGCTTTCCTCTCTATCCAAGATTCTTTCCGAAAAATAAAATTTCTGACATCATATAAAAGTTACTTCCCCTATTAACTAGCATAATTATAATAGCAAAAGAGATATTTAGAGAGCTCAAAATCTATCTTTGCCTGCGGATTAAACAACTAAATTTTAGTAAAAAACGATAGTATTACAAATCGTAAAATACTTTCAACATAGGAAAAATAAATTGCATATTTTTCAGTAAATTAGCTATGCTAAACACATGCAAAAACGTCATATAACTATTTGTTTCATACTGCTTTTTATAATAGGGATGTTATTCCTGATGCGTCCTATGATTTTTCCATGTTTAATATCTATTATTATTGCATATTTGTTTAATCCGCTAGTAGTCAAGTTTGAAAAGTATAGAATACCACGTTCATGTTCTGTAATTTTTATAATACTTATTTTATTAATAGCTTTTATACTAGTCATAACATTTGTTTTACCTATTATATATGTTCAAATTACTTCAATATTAAATTTCTTAGTGAGTAAAGTGCCTTCATTAAAGCTTAAAGTAATCCCCTCTGTATTAGAATTTCTTAATATGAAAATCGAGGATAGCTTATTTGATCATTTATCTAAAAATCTAGCAGAAAATTACAGCAACTATGTATCTTATTTCATGAATGCTCTTGATATTGCTAGTAACTTTATAATCCAAGTGTTAAGTTCAAGCTTTAACACGGTATCATTAATGGTGATTACTCCTGTAGTGTTTTTCTATATATTACGTGATTGGCCTTTAATTATAGAAAAAGCTAGTAAATTAATCCCTATTCCTTACAGAGGAAAAATTGCAGATTATTTTTCCAAAGTGGATTTCATTATATCTAATTATCTAAAGGGGCAGGTAAATGTATGTATTGTCATGATGGTCTTTTACTCTGTGAGTCTGAGCATAATTGGATTGGAACACTCTATTGTTATTGGAATTTTATCAGGAATGTTAACGTTCATACCTTACGTAGGGCCATTATTATATACCATTATTGGGTTTTTGAGCGCTATCACTCAATTTAGTGGATGGTTTGAAAGTGCTGCTGTTTTGCTATTATTTGGTGTTGGGCAATTAATAGATTCAAACATATTAGTTCCTTTATTAATAGGAAAAAAAGTTCATATACATCCAACTGTAATTATTCTGGGAATTACTATATGCGCTTCATATTTTGGATTTACAGGTATATTACTTTTTATTCCAATAATAGCAATGTTCAATGTATCAGTAGAATATGCAATCAATAAATATTTTAAAAGTGAGCTTTATAAAAACGGCTAACAGACCTTTTGCATAATCAATTTATGGTAAGAGGAGAAATGAGCCCAGAATACCTGACACATTTGAGGAGCGTAAGTAAATTTCTGTGCAAAAATTACTACCAGAAAGAGGTTACGTAAGAGGTTCAACGTGCAATTAAATTTATTTAACAACAATCAAGCTGATTATAGCCGGCAAAATTACATCATCTTAGATGAAAATAAGCACGTATATAATTCGGTAGTTAATGATTTATCTTGGAAATGTCTGATTCTTTTTGGACCTAAAAGCTCCGGTAAAACTCATCTTGCTCATATTTGGCAATCAATAAACGATGCAATCTTTATCAATGTGAATAACTTCGTAAGCGAGATTAGGTATAGCGATGCTTTTATTTTAGAAGACGTACAAAACATTAAAGATGAAGCAATGTTATTACATTGTTACAATTACATGAAAGAAAACGACAAGAGGCTGCTAATCACTTCTTCAATTTCACCAAAAAAGCTTAACTTCAAACTAAGAGATTTAAGTTCTCGAATATTATCAACTATCAGCGTAAAAATTTTGCCTGCAAGCGAGGAATTATTAAGAATTATGCTAATAAAACGATTTTCAGATAAACAGTTAAAAATTGATTTAAAAGTGATTAATTATATTTTAGCAAGAATAGAACGTTCTTTCTATAGCATTGATAAAATTATAGAAAAGATAGATAATGAATCTATAGGGTCAAATGTGACCGTTCCTTTTATTAGCACTTTATTAAAAAAAGATGCCATTTGATTTCTTCTTTTGTAAAGGTGTATATTAAAAATTTATTAACACCCATAACACTAACGTAATTGGAATCTCTATCTGTCCATGTTAGAATTATAATCAATTTTATGTTATAATAAATATAGATAGATACAGCTAAGAAGTATTCTATATTTATAGTAGAGCTCACTTTATAAGGTGTTTTTTATAGATTTAACGTTATAATTTAACTATGATAAGAGTAAGATTAAATTTAAGAAAAAGGTTAAAGCAAAAGTTTGTGATGTTCACTCTATTGATAAATGCTTTATTTGTCTCATATTTTCTCATAAGAAACACAGGGAACACTTCTAATCACATTATAGCCAAAGAAATAAATATAGGAACTGATAATGAAAAATAAACAGTCGCAAAATAAAAAAGAAAATCTTTACATAACATATTACATAGATGCTTTAGCTTCAGAGAGGTCCGCTGCACAAAATACTCTGGAAAGTTATCGTTCGGATTTACACCAGTTTGAAGAATTTTTATTGGAAAGCGGCACTACCTTGGTTGGTGTAAACAAAACCAATATTAAAGATTATGTGAAATCTTTATGTACACAAAAAAAATATAAAAGTAGCTCTATATCAAGAAAAATATCCGCTATGAAAAATTTTTACAAGTGTCTATTTAATGACGGAATAATAGATTTTAATCCAGCGCCGGCTAATGATGCTGAATTAAAGAATCCAAAAGTTTCTCGTCCTTTGCCTAAGTATTTAAGTGTCGAAGAAATATTTTTGCTAATGGACACAGTGAGAAAATCAGCAAGCGAATCGAATAAAGAGATAAGCAGTAAAAGGCTATGTGCGATTTTAGATATCCTTTACTCTTCTGGAATGCGTGTTTCTGAACTAATTAGTATGAAATTATGTGAAGTGTCACATTTAATAAACAGTAATAACAAAGAATGCTATATAATAATAAAAGGAAAAAGTGGTAGAGAGAGGCAAATTCTTTTTAATGAACAAGCATTGCAGAGCCTTAGAAATTATTTATCAGTTCGTGATAATCTGATCTCTAAAGAAAAGGAATCCGATTGGCTATTCCCAGGTGATAAACCTAATAAACCAATTACAAGGCAGAGGGTCGGTCAATTAATGAAGGAGTTGGCAAGAAAATGCAATATTGATGAAAATAAGATCTCTCCACACGTGATTAGGCATTCTTTTGCTACCCATCTACTAAATAGCGGAGCAAATATTGTGTTGATACAGAAAGTTCTTGGCCATACTAACCTTTCTACAACACAAATATATACTCATATTGCTAACGAAAAGTTAAAGGACAAATTAGCTGATTCGCATCCTATTACTCAGATGATCAATAATTAAATTTATTGTTTTTAATTTGTAATAAAGTTAAATTTAAATAAATTTATGTGAGTTTGTGATTTCAAGTTTATTGTTTAATTTCTTTCTTATATTATGGGAGGTATTCTATACTTTCATTACTCTCCCTGTAATTTTCTTTTCTGAGTGTGTAATAACCATTTTCCTCGTCTGTTCGGTGAGAGTTGTATTATTCATGCTGCGTTTATTATGTGGCATTAAATATGAAGTGAGGGGAATGGAAAACATCCCTAAGCAACCTTTTATCATTGCATCTAAACACCAATCTCCATTTGAAACATTTATTTTTATACTACTATTTAGAAAAGCGGTTTTTATTTTAAAACGTGAATTGAAATGGATTCCATTCATTGGTTTGCATCTTATAGCGCTGAAAATGATTTTTATTAACCGTTCAGATGGTATCAGTTCTATACGCCATATAATCAAACTAGCAAAAATGCGTATAAAAGAAAATAGAAGCATAATAATATTTCCTGAAGGTACAAGAACAACTATAAACCAAAATATAAAATATCAACCAGGTATTGCTGCTTTATATAGCGTATTATCTGTTCCTGTGTTACCGGTTGCTTTAAACACTGGTTTGTTTTGGCCAAAAAGCATACTTTCTCTGAGAAAGAATCCCGGAAAGGCAGTAATAGAAATATTGCCCCCAATATATCCTGGGTTAAACAAAAATGAATTCTTGCAAAGTTTAGAAAAAATTATTGAAGAGAGAAGCAGTAGATTAACCATAGGAAAAACTGATATTGCAAATTAACAAAAAAACTTTATAATTAAAAGAAAAGTACAGTATTTTAGGTATTAATATATGGCAAATCATAAGAGTGCTAAAAAAATGATAAAGGTAATAGCAAAGCGCACTTTAATAAATAAGATGCGGAAAAGTAAAACTCGCACCTCTATTAGAAAATTGGTTGATATAATCAAGTCTGGCGACAAAGAAAATGTTGTTCTGGCATTTCGGAATGCTGAATCTAATTTACACAAGTGTGTGAATAAAGGTGTTATTCATAGGAATACTGCTGCGCGTAAAATAAGTCGCTTAAATGCAAAAGTAAAAGCATTGATGACCGCTTAATACGGTTAATGTAAAGTTAACTGTATTAATATATACTCCTCAGTTTGTATATTCTGTATAAAATTTAAGTAGCTTAAGTGATGGATAAAAAAGTGCTATTAGAACTAAGTAATGGATTAAAAATCGAGCTACCTGTATTAAGCGGAACAACAGGTCCTGATGTGTTAAATATCAAGGATTTATATAAGATGACAGGATTATTCACTTACGATCCAGGGTTTGTTTCTACAGCTTCATGCTCTTCTACAATTACATTCATTGATGGAGATGAAGGAGTTCTTAAATATAGGGGACATAATATAGCTGATTTGGCAGAGAATAATAATTTTACTGCTGTGATTTATTTATTGCTCTATGGTGAATTACCCAGTTCAGAGCAACACAAAAAATTTCTTCTCAAAATACAAGAATCATCCAAAGTATCAGAGCAAGTTACAAATGTAATTAAAGCATTTCCAAAAACTGCTCACCCTATGTCAATCTTAGTTGCATGTTTTGCAAGTTTGTCAGCATCTTATCATGAAAAGCATGGCAACAATGTCAATGGTGAAGACCTAGATTTTGGAATTTCTGCAATAGCGCAAGTTTCCACAATTATTGCAATGATTTATAGGCATATCAACAATCAGGAATTCATAAATGCTAACAATGAATTAAGTTACAGTGAAAATTTCTTAAAGATGATATTTGGCGATGCTGTTGATAATGATAAAAGCGCCCTTTTTGCAAAAGCTCTGGATAAAATATTTACTCTCCATGCTGATCATGAACAGAATGCTTCTACGGCGGCTGTCAGATTGGTGGGATCGGCTGGTTCTAATCTGTTTGCAAGCCTCTCTGCAGGAGTTGCTACACTTTGGGGACCAGCACATGGTGGAGCTAATGAGGCAGTTATAAATATGCTAAAAGAGATAGAGCAAAGTGGAGATATAGATAAATTCATCGAAAAAGCTAAAGATGATAAAGATCCATTTAAATTGATGGGATTTGGACATCGTGTTTATAAAAATTATGATCCGCGCGCGCGTATATTGAAAGGCGCTTGCCATGAGGTTCTAAGTAAACTAGAACAAAATAATGAACTGCTTAAAATTGCAAAAAAACTTGAAGAAATAGCTTTAAAGGATGAATATTTTATCGTGCGTAAGTTATATCCAAATGTTGATTTTTACTCAGGTATAATAATGAATGCTATTGATATCCCCTCAAATATGTTCACGCCTATTTTTGCACTTGCAAGAACCACTGGTTGGGTTACTCAGTGGTATGAAATGATAAATGATAAAGAAACTAAGATCTGTAGACCAAGGCAACTCTATTTTGGTAAATAAATTTATTTTCACTTCATTAGACTTCTTGCATAACCCAAACTAAGTAGAAAAAAGGTGTCATCCGAGTAGCTGACACTGGTTCCTTTACGACGGAAGTGTCCAGAGGTGTCATTCCAGTCTGGAATCCAGAAAAAAGGATGGTGTCATTCCGTATCCATTCAGCCAATGACGTCAACTTAAGAACTTTCATTAGCAAACTCTCCTAAAGACATGATGGCGTTTAGGC
>NZ_CACTIU010000065.1:0-7042 GCF_902713635.1 Wolbachia endosymbiont of Cardiocondyla obscurior
GAAGCCATTCTTGAATACAGACTTGACCTTGCTACTGAAAAAGGCATCCAAATTGGCGAAGAAAGAGGCATCAAAATCGGTAAAGAGGAAGGGAAAATTGAAGGAAAAATCGAAGGAAAAATCGAAGGAAAAATCGAAGTCGCAAAAGCAATGCTGGCTAACAATGTTGATGTCAACACTATTGTCAAATTTACTGGCCTTTCTATTAGTGAGATTGAAGAATTAAGTGTGAACGGTTACTAATTAAGAACTTTAATTATCAATCATAAATCACTGAATTTCGCTAGTAAATTTGTTGCCATTGTCCATATTGCACAATTGTATATAAGATATAGTATAACAATAGTGTCCGTTCAGCTAATACCAATTCCCACTGCACAATAAACGGATAGATAACAATGGAAAAAAAGCCATACTATTGCCTTTCTTTCTCACTCCACAATTAAATAACTCTACAATATCGCTTATTTGATTCACTAATAATGAGAATTGGTATAACTTTGCTATTTTTCTCTCTAGATTCTTGCAAAGTTCTACAAGATTAACCACATTACCTCACGGTTTCTCTATGATTATTTTTTTAGATTACTTGTTTACCTTATTTGCCGTTCTCCTGAACGAATATACATAAGCTATAAAAACTATCTAATAGCTACCCAAAACCCTTATTTCCCACTCAAGTTCAACATTAAATTTATCCTTTACTGCATCTTTTACTTTGTTGCCAAGGTTTTCCAAGTCAGATGCAGTTGCATTATCGTAATTGAGCAAGAAGTTACAATGTTTCTGAGAGATTCTAGCTCCACCAATATTTAACCCTAGGCAGCCAGATTTATCAATTAACTCCCATGCTCGGTAGTTTTTTGGATTTTTGAATATGCACCCAGCAGTTTTTCCTCTTATTGGCTGGCTTTTATTTTTCCTCTCAATAACTTCCTTTAACCTTTGCAGTATAAGCTCATACTCTGAGTTTACTCCTTTAAACTCAGCTTCAACAAAAATCCAATTTCCTTTTAGGCTATGTCCACGGTAAAAATACCCCATTTCTTCGCTGGAGAACTCATATAGGTTTCCATCCTCTAGATTCACTGCTTTTATGGATTGTACAACACTTGCGATATCACTACCATATGCACCTGCATTCATTTCTATTCCGCCACCAACTGTTCCTGGAATTCCAACTAGAAACTCCAACCCACTAATCTGCTGATTTCCCGCAAAGTGAGCAAGGTTGCTGAGCAGCACAGCTCCCCCAGCTACAATAGAGTTGTTACCCTTACTTTTAATATATGCAAACTCCTTACCTAATTTTACTGTTATTCCTCGAATGCCACTATCTCGCACTATTATGTTGGATGTTGCACCAATAACGCTAACTGGCAGTTCAGTATTTTTAATCAAGTATGTTAAATCTTCAATATCACATGGTTTAAATAATACATCAGCTCGTCCACCAACATTTAACCACGTCGCTTTAGACATTAAGACATCATAACGATAGATTCCACGTACTTTAGGTAAGCTTATAAGCATTTTGATTTCAACTCTAATCCTGCATCCATACCCATTTTCTCCGCATCTTCTATAAATGAAGTGCGCTCAGTGAAGTATATATTTTTTCCACTTGCTAACATACAACGAAGGTGTAGCATATTTTCGCTCACATATTCAGCCAAAGCTGCAAGTGGTGTAAAACATGAACCATTCACTGTCTTCATAAAACTGCGCTCTGATTTCACTCCTATAAAAGACATATTATTATTAATTTTCTCTAAAAGATCGATAATTTTTACATCATTCCTTCTACATTGAATACAAACCGCCCCCTGCCCCACTGCACTTAACATAACTTTTGGTGGCAATACCTCTGTAATCAAGTGATGTTTTTCTAATCTTATGAGTCCTGCTTCAGCTAGAATTATTCCATCAAAACTTTGATTTTGCAATCTGGTTGTTACATTTCCACGTAGCGGTACTATATTTAAATCTGGTCTAACATTTAACAACTGAACTTTTCTTCTTATTGAAGAAGTGGCAATAGTAGCCTGCTGTGGCAAAGACTCAAGGCTATTGTGTTTATGAGAAATAAACGCATCGCATGAACTTAGCCTTTCTAAAACACAAGGAATTGTTAAACCCCCTGAGAAAAACGCAGGCATATCTTTTAGCGAATGAACTGCCATGTCTATATTATTTTCGAGCAATTCAGTCTCAATTTCTTTAATGAATAATCCTTTGCCTCCTATTTCAGCAAGATTTGCGTTTGCATACTTATCTCCAGAAGTTTTTATTTTAACAATTTCAATAGATAAGTTAGGAAAAGAATCCAGCAACTTTTGTTTTGCTTCCAAAGCCTGGGCAACTGCAAGCTTGCTTCCTCTGGTACCTATTTTGACTAGCATGTGTACGACTGTTTGAATACCAAACTTTAACCTAATTAATTACTTAAACACTTTGGTAGCGTGTATCGCATGAACCTCGGTTACCCTCTCTCTGATGTCATTCAAGTACTTGGATCCAGTTTAATTCATCATATGAGCCTTTGCATTTATTGTACTTTAACTTAAAACCAAAAGCAACTTTGACTTTACAAAATAATAACCTTTTATATGCATAAATAAGCTTACTGGATTCTAGTACTTGCATGACAAGGTATAAACCTTATCGTCATACCACCGCGAACCGTCATACCGTCACGGTATCTCTAGATCCCGCTAACACGTAGCGGGATGACGGTTGTCGTTTAGCTATAAATATTAAAAAATTTACCAAGCGAAAAAAAAGGCAAAAGAAGCCCCGTGGTTGGCTAGTTACTTACATTATACTTTCAAGTATGGCGTTTTTTTATTCTAAACGTCTAATAACCACGACTCAGCTGCTTTTAAGCTGCAACTAATCTAAATTATAAACATTAAGAAATTTACTAAACAGAAAAAAAGGCAAAAGAAACCCTAGGGTAGCTAGTTATTCACTATCCATCTTTTAAGTTGGCGTTTTTTAATGTTTTAAATGCTTTATAAGCGTATTTCAGCTTGTGTAGGTAAAAACCTAGAAATTTGATAAAGACATAGAGTGCACATAGTGCAAAAAATTAAACATGAGACGCCAGATACGTTGAGTTTTTTTGTCATTTAATCTGTACAGAGAAGATAAATAAATAGCTTCGTTTTCATGATAAGGGAGCTGGCGAGGCTTGTCAAGGAATTTTTATGACTTAGTGTCACACGCTGGAATGACATTTGGGAGTTGTTGTCCACTTCTAAATGATAAGAGCCTCAATGAATTTATTAGTTTATTACATGTCTCTTTTCATGTATAAATCTATAGAAAGTTTTATACGGAAGTTGTTTTATGAGCAAAATTATAGAAATCAGAGCGCCAAAAACTCTTGGTGGTGAGTCAGTTACGGAAGGTATAGTAAAAATAAAGAAAAATATTGGCGAAGCAGTAAAAGTAGATGACTTGATCTTTGAAATTGAAACTGACAAAACAGCACTCGAATTAACTGCAGAAGCTTCGGGGCAAATAACTGAATTTCTTATAAAAGAAGATGATGTAATAAGTCCTGATCAATTGTTAGCGAAGCTTTCCGTGGGAGAAGTAAAAGAGGAAGCGAGGAAAGAAGATACAAGCGAAAGTTCTGCCAAAAAAGATGCTCCGTCAGCTCGTAAAATTATGGAGGAAAATGCAATCAGCGCAGAAAGTGTCAAAGGAACTGGCATGGGAGGCAGAATAACAAAAGCAGATGTAATAGGTCATATGAACAAAGCAGAACAGCCTGCAATAAAACAATATGAATTGCCAAAAAGTGTAGTAAGTGGAGAGCAAAGAGAGGAACGAGTAAAAATGAGCAAAATAAGACAAGTAATTGCCGCTCGTTTGAAAGCATCGCAAAATACTGCTGCAATACTGACCACATTCAATGAAATTGACATGAAAAATGTCATGGATCTAAGAGCAAAATATAAGGACGCCTTTGAAAAAAAATATGGAATAAAACTTGGTTTTATGTCGTTTTTTATAAAGGCAGCGGTGCAAGCATTGAAAGAAATTGCTGAAATTAACGCTGAAATCTCAGGCGATGAAATCATATATAAACATTACTATGACGTAGGTGTTGCTGTTGGCACCGATAAAGGTCTTGTTGTACCAGTTATTCGGGGTGCCGATCAGATGTCATTTGCAGAAATTGAGTTGACTTTAGTTGCTCTTGGCAAAAAAGCTCGTGAGGGTAAATTACAAGTATCAGAAATGGAAGGTGCAACATTTACCATCTCAAACGGCGGAGTATACGGTTCGCTTCTTTCCACTCCGATAATAAATCCTCCGCAATCTGGAATACTTGGAATGCATTCAATACAAAACAGGCCAGTTGCTGTGGGCAACTCAATTGAGATCAGACCTATGATGTACATTGCCCTCTCTTACGACCACAGAATAGTTGACGGCAAAGGAGCAGTAACTTTCCTCATTAAAATAAAAAATTATATAGAAGATCCAAACAGGTTAGTTTTGGAAGTGTAGCTCAAATGAGTTGTTGTTAGTCTAGTATTGCTAAAAACCTAAATATCATCTAGTTCTGCCAATAGTTTCACAACTTCCGGATGATCAGGGCCATAATGTTTCTTAAAGATGGATGAAGCCCGTGCAAACAACTCCTTTTGTTTCTTATGGTTACCTAGAGCACCATAGGCGTCGCTTAGGTTTATCAGTAGTGTAGCAACTTCCGGGTGATCAGGGCCATAATGTTTTTCAAGAATAGGCAAGGCCTGTTCAAACAGCTCCTTTTGTTTCTCGTGGTCACCTAAGTCCCCATGAGAGATGCCGAGGCTTATTAGTATAATAGCAATTTCTGGATGATCAGGGCCATAATGTTTCTTAAAAACAGGTAAAGCCCGTTTAAGCAACTCTTGATTTTTCTTATGTTTACCTAAAATGCCATAAGTAATGCCAAGGGTTACCAGTAGTTTAGCAACTTCCGGGTGATCAGGGCCATAGTGTTTTTCAAAAATAGGTAAAGCACGTTCAAGCAACTCTCTTGCTTTCTGAGAACTACCTAAAGCATTATGAGCAATACCAAGATTTACCAGCAGTATAGCAACTTCGAAATGGTCAGACCTGTAATGTTTCCTTTTGATTGCTAAAGCCCGTTCAAGTAACCTCTTTCTTTTCTTATGATAACCTAGACCCCCATAAATGACACCTAAGTTTGACAACAGTTTAGCAAATTCAAGATGGTCAGGACCGTAATGTTTCTCAAAAATAGGTAAAGCCCGTTCAGACAGCTCCTTTGCTTTCTGAAGATCACCCAAAGCATAACAAACAAGACCGAGGTTTGCCCGTAGTTTAGCAACTTCGAAATGATCAAGTCCATAATGTTTCTCTTGAATTGCTAAAGCTTGCTCAAACAACTTTTTTGCTCTCCGGGGATTATCTAAATTCTCATAAGCGTGGCCAAGGTTTGTCAGTATGACAGCAACTTTAGGATGATCAGAGCCATAATGTTTCTCAAAAATAGGTAAAGCCCATTCAAACAACTTTTTTGCTTTATGAGGATTACCCGAATCCTCATAAGCGTTACCAAGGTTTGTCAGTGCAACAGCAACTTTAGGACAATCAGAACCATAATATTTCTCAAGAATAGGTAAAGCCCATTCAAACAACTCTTTTGCGTTCCGAGGATTGTCTAAAGCATTATAAGCAATACCAAGACTTACCAGCAGTGTAGCAATTTCATAATCAGGGATAAAATGCCTCTGAAGAATAGGTAAAATCCATTCGATCAACTCCTTTTGTCTTTTAGGGTTACCTAAATCAGAGTATCCATCATTAATCCACATTAACAAATCTAAAAGATAATCCTTTTCTATTGTTTGCTTTTCTGAAGAATTTTTTTCTAGCAAATTATCCATGTGTGATAAAAATGCTTCTAAATGTGGTAATAATTGTCGTTTCTTAGCATAATCTTCTAGTTTATCACTGTGGTAAGGAAAACCCTTTTGTAATAGTTGAAAAACAGTCTTTATGTCTTCTTTAGTTTTTCCACTTTTCTCTGACTTTAGCCTTATAACTTCTTGAACCAAGCTGTGTATTAACATACTATGATCTTTTTTGGTAGTTAACATGGAGTAACTTATTAATATTCCAAACGCTTCATGGAAAGTTTCTAAGGAAGGATTATTTTCTTGATTATCAGCAAAGATTTCTAGTAAAGATTGAGGAATAGGACTACCATCTAAGTAAGCACAAGCAGTAAGCCAGTTAGCTGCCAATAAGGATTCTTTTTTTATTGCTTCTACTGTGATGTCCCATGTAACATACACTATTGCTGCAGTCTCTCTATTAGCGTCGGCTGGAAATGTTTCAAGCAATGTTTCATCAGATAATAAAGCTCGTTTTCTATCGTTATATAATTTCAAATAGTCTGAAATATTTATACCTGTTTTCTTTATATAAGCGCTTGCTTGGGCTAAAGCTAAAGGTAAATGACCTAATGTCTTTGCTAATGCATCCACTTGAATTATATCTAGCTTTGTTCCTTCCACTTCTAGTATCTTACAAATGTAGCTCCTTGATTCTCCAGGTTCAAAAACATCAACAGAAATAGTGTTCTGTGGTTGTGGCCAGCCAAATGTATAACGAGAAGTTAATAATATCTTTCCTCCTTCTATAGGAAGTAAATCTGCTATATCTTTGTAGTTAGGAGCGTTATCGCATATCAGTAGCCACCCAGCACGTTCAGGGTGTTCTAGCCAATACTTAACATGCTTGGCGTGATCTTCTTCACGAACGTTTTCTCTGTAACCATGAATAACGTTTAGTCCACGTCCTAACTTGATGTACTCGTTAATTAAAGTATTTCTATCTCGTGTATCAAGCCAAATTATCCATCTATATTTTTGGAGCTTACTCCAAATAAATTCTAATGCTAATTGTGTTTTACCTATTCCACCTATTCCATGACAAGCAACTATAGTACTTCCCAAAGTAAATGATAAAGGTATAATAAGCTATTTGAGTTATAATGGCGTATAGTGTGGAT
>NZ_CACTIU010000066.1:0-6714 GCF_902713635.1 Wolbachia endosymbiont of Cardiocondyla obscurior
AAAACAAGATTTTCAATAGGTTGCTTATAATCCTAACTATAGTTAGCCTTTCATAAGTAGCGATGCAACAAAGCCATTCCAGTGTCAGCTACTTTCATAACACCATATTACCTTAACAAAAGCAAATGTTCGTACAGATGTGCATCAGCTACTTTCATCTGCCACCTGCAAATTGCAATGTTCGTACAGTTATGTGTCAGCTACTTGGATGACACCGTTGAAAGAAATGAACCGCCTTTTCAAAATTGTTTTGAATAGAGGAATAACATTCACAAGTAAAATTTCATATTACCATTTTTTAATTTATGTATTATAATAAGCTTAATCTATAAGAAAAACAAAGTTGGAAAAGTTGGAAGAACTAAGCAAAAACTGGGTGATAAGAACGGGAAGATTTTTATCTTCATTGTTTTTTTTACTGTTGATTGCGCTGTCAATACGTAGTTTTTTATTCGAGCCATTTCATATACCTTCTGGTTCAATGAAAAGCACCCTACTTGAAGGGGATTACATTTTTACTAGTAAATATTCATACGGTTACAGTAAACACTCATTTCCATTTTCTCCAAACATTTTTAGCGGCAGGATTTTTTATACCCCTCCAAAGCGTGGCGACATAGTAGTTTTCAAACCCACAAGAAATGACAGCATCAGGTTTGTTAAGCGAGTAATAGGAACACCAGGTGACAAAGTGCAAATGATAGAGGGAGAATTATACCTAAATGATCAGAAAGTAGAGCGAAGGCAAATTGAAAGTTTTTTTGATTATGAGTCAAATCGTAACATACCAAGATATATAGAAACGCTTTTAAGTGGCAAGGAACATGAGATTTTGGTAGATGACATTTCTAATAAGCTATCATATAACACTCCGGTTTATTATGTACCTAACGATCAATTTTTCGTTATGGGAGACAATAGAAATAATTCTTTAGATAGCAGGTTTCCTGAAGTTGGTTTTGTACCAATGGAAAATATCATTGGGCGTGTAAGCATAGTTGGTTTATCATTTAAATTAGAAAAGGTCGATTGGTTACCATTTAATTTCAGGTTACCTGTTGCTTTGAGATTAAATAGGGTATTGCACAAGGTTGTGTAAGCTTTTTCTACCTATTTGTTAATTCACACAACTCTAAAGAAGAATTTTCTAACTCGGCGATAGTGTTGTTAATTTCATTCAAGTCATTGCCTTGTAAAGCTTTTTTTGCATTTTGTAATAGGTTTTTCAACTTTTGATCAGTGGAAAAGTTATTATTGTTTTCAACCAAGTGTATGAGTTTATTTCCATTAATTTTAGCGCCTGCAAGGGAACGAGCCTTCATATCTTCATCAAAGCTGTTTATTGACTGGTTAACCATATTTTGAATATCGGCTTCACTTAAGCCAAAACTTGAATTTACTTCAACTGTCTGCTCGATTCTGGTGGTTTTTTCTCTTGCAGTAACAGTCAATATTCCGTCAACGTTAACTGTAAATTCTATTTCAACTCTTGCAGAACCTGCAGGCAGTAGCGGTATACCTTTCAGTTCAAACTGCGCTAGAGATTTGTTATCCTCTATCATTTCACGTTCTCCCTGACAAACGTGAATTTTCATTGCTGTTTGCCCATCAACATAAGTTGTAAACTCTTTTATCTCTGAAACTGGTAGTGGCGTATTTCTTGGTATGATTTTTTCAACTATACCTCCCATAGTTTCTATGCCAAGTGATAAAGGTAGAACATCCAGGAGAATATTCCTATCTTTTGAGCTCGAAGTTAAATCATGAGCCTGCAGAGCTGCCCCAATGGCAACTGCTTTATCTGGATCCACGTCATTTAGTACTTTATTTCCAAAGAGTTTGACTAGTGAATTTTGAACCAATGGTGTTCTAGTTGCACCACCAACTAAAATTACTCCTTTTATATTATCAATTTTAAGATCTATGTTGCTTATAGTACGAGTGACTATATTGATAGTCTTATTGACCAAAGAACTGATTGCCTGCTCGAATTCTTCTCTGGTAATTTCGCACTCAAATGGCTTGCCGTTAACATTAAATTCAAAGATACCTATAGTGTGATTGCTTAGGTACTCTTTCACAGAGCGTGATTCGATAAGTAAGGAATTTAGTTGCTTAGCCGTCTTTTCTCTATACTTATCAATCACAATTGAACTCAGCAAATGATCAAAATCATCACCGCCGAGTTTGGTGTCACCACCAACCGCAAGGACTTGAAACACTCCTTGATGCAATTTCAATATCGAAATATCAAATGTTCCACCACCAAGGTCATAAACTGCATATATTCCACTGCTATTGTTCTTTTCAATGGAGTAAGAAAGCGCTGCAGCGGTTGGCTCGTTAACGAGGCGAAGAACTTCTATTCCAGCTAATTTTGCCGCATATTTAGTTGCGTTACGTGCTGAATCGTCAAAGTAAGCTGGCACAGTAATCACTGCTTTTTTTACTTCCAGTCCCTTAGACTTTTTTACCCTCTCACATAAAGCTTTTAATATCTCAGCAGAAATCTCAACAGGAGTCAGATACTTTTCCTCTGCGCATTTTATTCTAATAACTTTTTCGCTTTCATGATCTATTTCAAAATTGACGCCTTCTTTATTTAATTCTTCAACACTTTTACCCATTAAACGCTTTATTGAGTAGATTGCATTTTGACCGACGTCACAGCCAGTTTTCAATGTATTATTTTCATATGAAAGAGCAGAAGGCAGCAGTTCTCTTCCTTGTTCATCTTTAAATATCTCCACATTGCCAGCTTTATTTACCATGGCAATTAAAGAATTGGTAGTACCAAGATCTATACCAAAAACTACTTCACTTGAATTTGGTTCAGAAATTTGAATCGGTTGCATTCTTTTTCACCTCCTCAAATGACTTATATAAATATTTCAATCTTAAGACTTGTGTAGCAGCTCCATCAAAATTCTTTACAGCAAAAGTGTTAATTAGGTTTTTAATGCAACCTTTTATTTTTTCATCAATCATCCTGCTTGCAAATTGTAGATCATCGCAGTCCAGCAAATATTCTCTTATTTCCATTGATTCACTTAATATTTCAGAATTTAAGTGGTCCTTTTGGCTTTTCACATCAAAAAAATCTAGCAAATGCTCGGCACGTTTTAGCGGTGACTTTAGTATCTGATAAGCTCTGTTAATATTTTCCATGTTTTGGGACTGTCTTTCATTTATATCAGTTTTGCTTAGCTCAATATATTTTTTCTCTAACTCATCAAAGCTGATATTGAAAGTTGGTTCAATTTCAAACAATGTAAAATAGCTGCTAGACATGAAAACTCTCTCCACAACCACATTTTCCTTTCTCATTAGGATTTTTGAAAACAAAACCCGATGAAAATTTTTCTTCTACATAATCCATTTCAGAGCCAAGAATAAACATGACGGATTTTGGATCGATCAACACTTTAACTTTTTGGTCATCACTGCAGTTTTCCTCAATTATCGACTCTAAAGGACGAGTATCATACGCATATTCAATATCATATTTTAAACCAGAACATCCTTTTTGTTTAATTAGCACTCTTATTCCTATTGCTTCTTCTGATTTCTCAAGGTTAGTATGCTTCTTTTGGTCCAATAAATACTTTATCCTTTCTACTGCTTTCGCAGTTATAGTAATAAGTTTTTTATCTTTCTTTATAGCGTTTACTCCTTGATATTCACTCATGCTTTAGTTCTCAATGTCCACCTTTATTTTGTTTACTTTGATAATCATGAATAGCAGCCTTTATAGCATCTTCAGCAAGCACCGAGCAGTGTATCTTCACTGGAGGTAAAGACAACTCTTCCACTATTTGAGTATTCTTTATCTGTGTTACATCTTCAATAGCTTTTCCTTTAATCATCTCTGTTAACAAAGAACTTGAAGCAATGGCAGAACCGCAGCCAAAAGTTTTAAATTTTGCATCTTCAATAACACCTTTGTCATTGACCTTTATCTGCAATTTCATTACATCACCGCACGATGGTGCACCAACTAAACCAGTGCCAACACTTGGATCATTTTTATCCAGAGAGCCAACATTCCTTGGATTTTCGTAATGATCTAAAATTTTCTCATTATAACTCATAAAATTACCTGTAAACCGCTATTCTACATTATAACATATTTAGGTTAAAAACTAAAGAAAAATGCACTAGCAAACAGTATATTTTACTCACAAAATATATGGGTTACGAGTGTATTTACTTTACAAATACATGTAGTGCATGTCATTCTCTATATTGTAATTAAAAAGGAGTATTCTCTTGAGTTTATTTGGTAACCTTTATAAAGGCTTGTTAAAAACTTCTTCTCGCTTTAGCAACGGAGTGAAAAGTATTTTTTCTGGCAAAAAAAAATTAGATCAGTCGCTTTTAGATGAGCTAGAAGAATTGCTAATTAGCATGGACATTGGTCATAAAACTTCTAAGTTGATTATCGATAGGCTCACAAGCATCAAATTTGACAAGGAAGTTGAGTATAATATTATCACGCAGCAATTAGTGAATGAAATAGAAGCTATATTAAATCCAGTCGTGCAGCCGTTAATTTTAAATAAAAAACCACATATAATAATGGTATGCGGAGTAAACGGTAATGGTAAAACCACGACTATAGGTAAGCTTGCATATAAATATAAGGAGATGAGAAAATCCGTTATGCTTGTTGCGTGTGACACATTTAGAGCTGCTGCTAGTGAACAATTAAACATTTGGGCAGAACGTTCTGATTGCTTGATTGTTACTGGAGAGTACGGTAGCGACTCTGCAAGTGTGGCATATAGAGCTGTAAGTCAAGCTATAAAAGATAACATTGATGTTGTTCTAATTGACACAGCAGGAAGGCTGCAAAATAATGTGAACCTTATGGAGGAGTTATCAAAAATATATAGAACGATAAAGAAATTGGATGATACTGCCCCTCATGACGTTATTTTAGTTCTTGATGCAACTACCGGCCAAAATGCTTATAGCCAATTAGAAGCATTTAGCAAAATGGTTAATGTTACCGGGTTAATCATAACAAAGTTAGATGGCACTGCTAAAGGTGGAGTAGTAATTGGACTTGCAGAAGCTTATAAGGTAAAGTTACATGCTATAGGAATTGGCGAAAATATAGAGGACTTGAGGGAGTTTACTAGCAAAGAATTTGCTGAAGCATTATTTAATTGTAATTAAAGACTTCTCTTAATTCCCTTACATGACCAAGCTTAATTATCTCAATATCATGAGAAGAGTAATTACCATTTTTAGGCATAATTGCTTTTTTGAATCCTAACTTTTGTGCTTCTTTTAGTCTGAGATCAGCATGCGAGACATTCCTAATTTCTCCTGAAAGTGCAACTTCACCACAGATTATTGAAGAAGTTGGCAGCGGTAAATTTACTACACTTGAAATAAGGGAAGCAGCAACAGCAAGATCAGCCGATGGTTCCTGTATTTTGAGTCCCCCTGCAATGTTTAGGTATACCTCTTTATCATGCAAAAACATTTTACAGCGAGCATTTAGCACCGCGATGATCATAGCCAATCGATTAATATCCCACCCAACTACTGCCCTTCTTGGGGTTGCCATATTAGTCCCTGCTATTAATGCTTGCACTTCCATTAAAATTGGTCTTGAACCTTCAATTCCTGCAAATACGGCGCTGCCAACTACTTCTCTGTCATGGGCCATCAGAAACAATGATGATGGGTTATCAACAGGCACAAGTCCTGCTTCAGACATCTCAAAAACACCAATTTCATTTGCAGGGCCAAATCTATTTTTAATAGTGCGTAAAATGCGATATTGATTACTATTTTCACCTTCAAAATATAATACCGTATCCACCATATGCTCCAAAGTTTTAGGTCCAGCTATTTGTCCATCCTTAGTTATATGGCCAACTATTAAGAGGGAAATACCATATTGTTTCGCAAGAATGGTTAATTCATGTGCGCAAGTGCGGACCTGAGTTACAGTGCCTGGTGCCGATGTAATTCTGCTATCATACATTGTTTGTATAGAGTCAATTACTAAGAATTTAATACTTTTATTTTCCTTTATTGTTGCTACTACATCAGTTAAAGACACTGTAGATAAAAGCTTAATTTTAGGTTCATTTATCTTAAGACGCTTTGCTCTGAGACTCACTTGCTCTAAAGATTCCTCGCCGGATACATAAAGACATTCAAAAGAGGAAAGTTGCACAACATTAGCTGCAATTCTAAGCAAAAGGGTAGATTTTCCAATACCAGGTTCGCCTCCAATTAAAATGCTAGCACCTTGAACGATACCCCCACCAAAAACTCTATCTAATTCTTCTATTCCTGTTAAAAAACGACTTGGAGTGATAATTTCGCTACCCGATAACGTCTTTATTAAAATTGGTGCAGATATACTTCTTTTGCCCGTTTTTACTGCTATTTCCTCAACAATTGTATCCCAATTGTCACATGCGATGCACTTCCCTACCCACCTACCAGTGCTGTGACCACAGGATTGACATACATATACAGTTTTCATCAAAGCCAAAATTATTTTGTTGTAATTGTAATAAAAATTAGCTGAATATGCGAAGTAAATCTATAGCTAACCCAAGAAAGGGTTCCCTATGTCATACCGCGATTCATTCGCGGTATCTCAAAGCATAGATCCCGCTAACACGTAGCGGGATGACGAGCTTATCGTCACGCCGCCGCGAACCGTCATACCGCGATTCATTCGCG
>NZ_CACTIU010000067.1:0-6601 GCF_902713635.1 Wolbachia endosymbiont of Cardiocondyla obscurior
ACTTGAAAGTATAATGTAAGTAATTAGCCAACCACGGGGCTTCTTTTGCCTTTTTTTTCGTTTGGTAAATTTCTTAATGTTTGTAGCTAAACGATAACCGTCATCCCGCTACTTGTTAGCGGCCGAGATACCGCGAATGAATTGCGGTATGACGTAGGATTGCTGTCATTCCAGTGCCAAGCACTGGGATCCAGCCTTTATTATTTGGTTGAAATTAAGTCTTCTGGATCCCAGTGTCAGCTACTTGGATGACACCATTCTTTTTCCTGGATTCCAGTGTCTGGGCACTGGAATGACATCCTCCCTTGTGGAGATTGCTCTCAAATCACAATGTTCGTACAGCTATGCAAACACAAAGGTGTCATTCCAGCGCGTGACGCTGGAATCCAGTTGAGCTATTTCAACAAAAATACTGCATTTTGAGATGAACGTCTATTCTCACCAGACTTATTTACAAGTATAACAATTAAAGTCTGGATCCCAGTGTCAAGCACTGGAATGACATCATAGGGGCACTGCCCTTTTGGATGGAAACCAGTGTCAGCTACTTAGATGATACCTTTTTTCTACTTAGTTTGGGTTATGCAAGAAGTCTATTGCATTCCTGAGCAATTTGATTCATTATTCTTTTTGTAAAAAATTTTCTTAACTTTCTCTCCACTTTTTTGGTAAGGTCACTTTAAAGGAAGTCTAATAGATGCTACATAGAAATCCAGATGAGTTTCTAAAGTCTATTCCAAAAGATAAGCGCATAATGTGCCTTGACATGGGAGAAAAGCAAATAGGCATAGCATTTAGCGATAAAACACAGCTCATAGCCACAGCTCATAGCATATATCACAGAAAAAATATGAGCAAAGATTTAGGTTATCTGCATAGAATATTCAAAGAAAATGAATCTGGATCAATGGTAATAGGACTACCATTAAAAATGGACGAGCAAGAAACTAAATGGTGTAAAACTATAATCCAATTCGCAAATAAAATAATAAAAAAATATAAAGTAAATATATACTTACAAGACGAAAGCTTCTCAACATCTATCGCAACTCATACACTAAAAATTACTGGAATATCAATCACAAAATCGAAAAAAATAGATGATAAAATCTCCGCATGTATTATTTTGCAACGAACGTTAGACAAGATAAATACAATCAAATAGTTTTTCCAGATCTGGAAATCTTCAAACTGAATCCCATATAAAAGTTACTCAACAAAACAAGAACCTTTCGTATAAGCATGACAAATTGCTACAGCAAGAGCGTCAGCAGCATGGTGGCATTTTATACTCAAATTTTTAACTATTTGCTTCACCATAAATATCATCTGATCCTTATCAGCATGGCCATTTCCGGTAATGCTTTTTTTTACATAGTTTGCATCATATTCATTCATAGTTAGCTTTGTTATTTTTAACGCTAAAATTACAACCCCTCTTGCATATCCTAAAGTTAGTGAAGATTTAGGATTTTTATTAACAAAAATTTTCTCCACCGCAGCTTCATTCGGAGAGTATAGGGAAATTACTTTCTTTAATTGTTCAAAAATTATATGTAGGCGTTCACCTGTACCCAATTTACCATCAGTTGATATGGTACCGCCGCCCAAAAATTCAATATTATTTTTTTCGTTCAGGCTGATAATGGCCCACCCAGTCTTGCTTATTCCTGGATCTAGACCTATTATTTTAACCACTTAATAAACGCTTAACCAATAGACAAACAAAAATAAAAATATCCAGACTACATCTACAAAGTGCCAATACCAGGAGGCAAACTCAAAGCACAAATGGTCCTGAAGTGTAAATTGGCCTTTCCGTGCTCTAAATAAACACACTGATAAAAATATTATTCCTATTATAACGTGTGCGCAGTGAAAACCGGTAATCATATAAAAATTGGATGTATAAATAAGCTTTTCTCCTGTTTCTTGTAGAGAAAAACTCGCTTCATGATACTCTATTGCTTGCACTATTATAAAAAAAACTCCAAGCAATATAGTTATGGACAGCATTTTAATCATGCTCTTTTTATCATTTTTAAGTAAAGAGTGATTTGCCCAAGTAATTGTTGTACCAGAAAGCAATAATATTAATGTATTCATGAATGGTAGTGACCACGGATCAGGTGGCAAAATTCCCTCAGGGGGCCATTCAACTTTTTTTGCAGGAGAAAACGCCTCAAATAAAAAAACTGGATCAAGCCAGGCTTTAAAGAATGAACAAAAGAACACTATAAAAAATACGACCTCCGAGAGAATAAACAAGTACATTGCAAATTTGAGTCCATGTTTTACAATGGCAGTGTGACATTTGTCATAAATGGCCTCCCTTATTACATCTCTCCACCAATAAAACAGCACCCCTGATACTGCGGAGATTCCCAAAACTAAACAAAACATTCCGACAATTTGTTTATGAAGCGCGCCAACTAATCCAAGTGCAAGAATAAGAATTGCTGCTGATACAGCAATTGGCCAAGGGCTTGGATCCACTAAATGAAAATCATGTTCTTTACTTTTCATAGCATTTTAAAAAATACTTATTAAGGATACAAATTAGCTTAAAATTGTCAATGTTCCTTAGGAAATTGATTGAATCTTGAAAAATTATATGCACCGTTCAAAAAATCTAACACAAATTGTGCAGTTATTCTAAACAACTCAAGCATTCTGCTCTTTTCGTTTTCTCTTGCTCTGCTGCAATATCCATCAACAATATTTTCCAAAATAATGCATCCAGACTTTACTGAATCACTGTAACAAAAATTAAACCAATCCCTATATCTATTATTTTTCTTGAATCTATTTTTCATGCTATCAACGACAGTCTCGTATATAAACATGCAAGAATACAAAACCGTCATAGCCTCATAGGTATTACTATGCGAGATGGATAAAAGAAAATTAGTGAAATTAAAACACTCAAGAGATTTCTTTTCGCGACTTATACCGTACATAGTAAAGTAGTAGTCATATAGCATTCTATTAACAGTCACTACTCTTTGGGCTACTTCAGCAAGCGAGATAATACTACTATAATCTTCCATTTTGGATGCAGTAATTAAGGTGGTACGAATATAATCACCTAAGAACAACGTCTTTTGTTGAGCATAGAATTTGAAGTTCTCTATATTTAGGGTGTTATTCGCTAACTCAACATTAAAAGGATGCTCAATTATATCCTTTAAAAGATTTGACCCGTAACAGCTCCTAATTATGCCACTGAACACTGTAGTTACCGATAAAAGATCAAGTTAACGTAAATAATCCGCTGCTAATATTCTTTGCTAGATATATTAGAGTAATATGCCTCATCCCAAAACATTATTTCTAATTCCAGCCCTTTCTTAAAAAACTCATACATCCTCTTTTTTTCACAGTCACTAGCTTTTTTATATAGCTTATTTGTAATATCAGTAACCTCATCAATTACAGCATTTACTGTTTCGCTACTATAAATGTTGATCCACTCTTTGTATTTGTTATTTTTAACCCCTTTAGTTGTTATCTCATTTACCATATGGCGTATAACGATTTGGTATATGTTAAAGCAAGAATAAGATGCTACTAAAGCTTCATTAACAGAATTGTGATATGCGGCACTCATGAAAAAGTCAGTAAAGGCAGAACAAGCTCTTGACTTTTTGTGATCATCAGATAGATCACAATCTTCAAAATATTTTTTATACTGTTCTCGAACATAAAATGCTCCTTGTGCCAAATTGATTAAACTACTCATCATTTCAATATCATCAACTCTAGCTGCAACAATTAAAAAAGCACGAGCGCAATCTATACAATACAGAAAATCCTGCTGAAGGTAGAATTTGAATTTTTCATAATCTAATGTATTATTTATCAATTCAACATTAAAAGGGTGTTCTTTTATTTTATCAATAAGATCAGAAAACTCTTTTACAATTACGTTGTACAGTTCTCCTTCTATTTCGTTATACACTTTATAAGCCTCACAATAAAAATTGAATATAAAAATTATTACTAATGTGGTATAATTATTATGAAAAAGCGTGCTATGCTTTAACAATAAGCTAGTATATAAATATGGGGCTGTAAATCAAAAATTTTAGCAATCTAAAGAAATTTTACTATTACCTTCTATATTGAATTCTCTACAAAGATCAGCAGATAAGTCCATGTTTTCCCAAGAAAATCCACCGTCCCTTTCCGACTGTTTACCAAAATGTCCATAACAGGCTGTACGTTTATATATAGGATGATTAAGCGATAAATGCTTGATTATGCCTTTTGTTGATAAATCTATATTATTCTCGATAAACTTTTTAATTACTCTTTCCTCTACCTTATTCGCACCAAATGTATCAATATAGAATGAAGTAGGTTTTGATACACCAATTGCATAAGAAAGCTGCACAAGACAACGTTCAGCCAAACCTGCAAAGACAATATTTTTAGCAAGATATCTTGCCATATAAGCCGCAGATCTATCAACTTTGGTTGCATCTTTTCCGGAAAACGCTCCTCCACCGTGTGGAATATAACCTCCATAAGTATCAACCATAATTTTTCGTCCGGTTAATCCACAATCACTAACCGGTCCACCAATAACAAATCTACCAGTTGGATTGACTAAGAGATTTTCCTCAGGACACATCCATCCTTCAGGTAAAGATGAAACTATGTAAGGGTAAATTATTTCTTTTACTTTTGATTGATCCAAATCCTCAGGGTGCTGTATTGAGACAATAATACTTTCAGCACGTACCGGGAGGTTATTCTCATATGCCAAAGTGATTTGTGACTTTGCATCTGGACCAAGTTTTGCTTCTTTAACTGCGCTCATGATATTTTTCAGAATCGAGTGTGCATAAAAAATGGGTGCCGGCATAAGGTTTTCTGTCTCTGTTGTTGCATAGCCATACATTATGCCCTGATCTCCAGCACCTTGATCCAACCCTATTGCAATGTCATTTGATTGCTCATGCAGCAATATATTTACTTTCACTTTTCTCCAGTGGAACCCATCGTGCTTGTAACCAATATCTTTTATTGTATTCCGTACAATACTTTCAATCCTGCTATTTTTGATGTTAGGCCCAAACACTTCCCCAGCTATAATAACGTTATCTTTGGTGACTAAAGTCTCTATTGCAGCTCGCGCAAAAGGATCAGTAAAAAGGTACTCATCAAGTATTGCATCTGAAATTTGATCTGCTACTTTATCTGGATGACCAGCCGCCACTGATTCACTGGTTACTAAATTTTTATATAAACTCATGTTTTTGCTTATACAATATCAAAACCGCTATAGAAAACACAGTTAGTAACTACTAAATGGTGGGTCTGGGAAGAGTTGAACCTCCGACCTCACGCTTATCAGGCGTGCGCTCTAACCACCTGAGCTACAGACCCATGATTTATTCAAGCTGAAGCTTTCATATTATCTGTAGGCACGATATCAATAAAAGTCTTTTTATTTGCTGACCTTCTAAAGCTGACCCAGCCTTCTATTTTAGCAAAAATCGTATGATCTTTACCTATACCAACATTCTTTCCAGGATGGAATTTTGTGCCTCTTTGGCGCACAATTATGTTACCAGGAATAACCTTCCCATTCTTCTTTATTCCTAACCTACGACCCGCTGAATCTCTACCATTACAGGAACTACCACCTGATTTTTTAGTTGCCATATCTTACCTCTTACTTTTGAAGACTAATTTCATTTATACGAAGAACAGTTATATACTGCCTATGACCAGTTTTCCTACGGTAATTTTTTCTTCTTTTCTTCTTAAAGATTATAATTTTTTCCCCCCTGCACTGCTCCAACACTTCAGCTTTAACAGTAGCATTAGATGAATAAGATAAGCCATTATTTGAAATACAAATCACCTTATTGATTTCTACCTCTTTTTTTTCTTCAGCTTCTAACTTCTCTACCTTTATTATACTACCTTCTTTTACTAAATATTGCTTTCCACCAGTCTCAATTACTGCAAACATGATAAATATAAATTATTGTTATTAACTTTAATCGTAAACGATGTCATATACGCTGTCAATATAAATAAAAAGCATGACTTAACGTTCTTTTTGAGCTACTAAAATACTTCTATCTGTTTTCATCTTTTATCTACCTTTTCTCAGACAGTAGACTTCTTGCATAACCTAAGCAGAAAAAAGGCAAATAGTTATTATAGCTCTAAGTTTACCGACACCGTCATGCAAGTAGCCCCTTCTCCTGTCATCCGAGTAGCTGACACTGGTTCCTTTATGACGATGTCATCCAAGTGTCAGCTACTCGGATGACAAAAAAAGGAGCACTAGGATGACATCATCCTTTTTTGGGATTCCAGTGTCACGCACTGGGATGACAGCAGTCCTACGTCATACCGCCGCGAACCGTCATACCGCGATTCATTCGCGGTATCTCAGCAATAGATCCCGCTAACAAGCAGCGGGATGACGATTGTCGTTTAGCCATAAACATTAAGGAATTTACCAAATGAAAAAAAAGGCAAAAGAAGCCCCGTGGTTATTGTCCGCTTTAAAATATTGGCGTTTTTTATGTTTTAAACGCTTGACAAGCGAAATTCAGCTGCTTTTAATTGCAACTAA
>NZ_CACTIU010000068.1:0-6537 GCF_902713635.1 Wolbachia endosymbiont of Cardiocondyla obscurior
CTTAAATCCACACTATACGCCATTATAACTCAAATAGCTTATTATACCTTTATCATTTACTTTGGGAAGTACTATACTATCGGCTTGATGTGCATCCCCAAAGTGTAGTGGTATGGGCGGTATCTGACTCATAGACGTCGTTTCAATTATTAAATATGTTAAAGTACAAACATGAATGAGTTAGAAAAAGTTTGTTCAAGCTATATGAAAAAGTGAAAAATCTAGGGGTAGTGTGCTGCAAGACCTACCCATTCCAAAAAAAAATTGTTCTCACGCTGGCTGGTTTTGGTTGCTGGAAATGGTTGCATCGTTTAAATTTATTAATGTTATACACTACCAAATTAATAGTTGCTCATTTAAGAACCTCCTTCAACTTTACCCAACTCGACACATATACTTTTTGAAACATTGCTGCAAGTAGAAAAAAACAGGTTACCCACCTTAACTTCTTTAAATTTGCTCACAATCTTTACTTGATGCATAAGGTTTTTGTTACACTCCTTTCATCTACCGATTACCTCTACCTACCGCCTTTACCTTTGCTAAGGTCAGAAACACGACTAGCTTCAGGACCTTCTAAACTCGACTGTGGCAGGCCACCAAAATTACTGGAATCACTAACACTAAGCGATATAGGTGCTTCTACTGGTCCACACCCTCCTCCCACTCTGTGATATCCTAATTCTAGATAAGTACGTAGTAATGGATCAATTTGTTCTCTATTTTGAATGTATGCTTGCAATTGCACACTTTGAAATCCCGGATCATTCCTGAATAATTGTGAAATGCCCACTCTTATGCTCTGAAAGTAATTTCTATCTCTGTTTGGGTGGCCTCTTCCAAGAAAATCGCGTATTATATTTATGATATTCTGCACTTGCCCAACAGGATTTTTTTTTAGAACTCGATTAATATCACTAGCATTTTCTAACGCCCATAAACCACAATTCCGACCATCTGTTTGCTGACTAACAGAAACATTATTAATCCTGATATTATTTCCTAAGTTATCTTGAATGATATCAGTAATACCACCTGGAACAGCAGTAGCAGTTGAACCAGCATAGTACCCAACATAGTTCCCATTTTGACGTTCAATCACTAGTGTAACCCAATGAGCATTATCTAAAGTAATGATTAAGGTTAAACGCTGTTGTTTTTCATTTTCCCTAAATTGATTTAATACTCTAACAATGTGCTCGTTACCGTCATTCCTTGCCAAATTAGCTACTTCAAAAGTGTGATTACCTTCAGTACGAAGCTGATATCGCAATCTTCCAGCGTGAGCTATATCAATTTGTTGAAGCCAGTAATCATAATGTCCATTTCTCGTCGCAAATTCTAGCGTAAGTAGATCATTTACTTCTATCCCTTGATTTCTAAGAATATCTCTTATTTGTCTTCTTATCTCTTGTGCTGTAGGAATGGAATTATCACCTCTCCTTATTCTTGACTTTAATGTTTCTATTACCTGTGCTCTAGTACCTTGCAAGTAACTAAATGGAACGTGCAGATTATCATCTATATCAAGCAAAAAAATCGAGTTCTGTCCTGGTTTTCTTTCCGTGTAAAAGCGCCTGAAATTTTCACGAGTCTGATCTGATAATAGACCCTCTGGTGGATTTTCATCAATAACACTTTCAGGTCCCACTAATACTCCTGGTCTTGAGTCACGACCACCACGATCAAGTCTATGTACATACTCTTCTCTTCCTATTCCTTCTGGAATAGATATAAGACCTTCTACTCTCTCTGCACCTGCATTAAATATAAGAGGAAGTAAAACCACCTCATTTCCAGAAGTAATAGGCACATATCCTCTCTGCTTGTTTATAAGTTCTTTTATTTGATCTTTTGCGTTATTCTCCTTTTGTATTATTTCTTCTGCATTACCAGCAAATCTTAATATATATCCAATTGGATGAGTATCTGCTGTAGGTTGCCTTAATAATAAAAGGTCTAATCTCTGTTCTGTAATTCTTGTGAGTATTGCCCTTTCTCCTTCTTCTTCCTGACCCCTTTTCAAACTATATGTTTGACCAACTTTATACATAGCAAGCACTTTATAAGGATTATCACTAGCATAAAATGTACCATGTAGTATAGAACGAAACTTATCCTCACTATTAACATTTATTGCGTCCCTAAGTGGCATCAATATTCCAGAGATCTCTTGAAACAGCTCTCCATGATGACCTACATCTTGCCAGCCATCATTCATAACCCTTTCTGAAATACCATGTACATTTTCAGCATTAGGTACTTGTGCAAGATCACCATCAAGAAAATTATTTGCATTATTATTTTGGTAATCGTGATATAAACCAAGGTCATTTGGTTGATCAATATCTAGCTCAAATTGGTCATTAAGTGTGCATGAAACTTCCCATACATGAACATTATTTCCATTAATATTAAGATTTTCTAAATTGATTGCTCCTTGTTGTTGTGCATCGTGAGCTCTAATATGAAGTATAACTATATCAGAACCTTCAGCATGAAAGACCATAGTTAAACATCTTAAACCCTCATCACCATGTCTAAATATGTATTTTGTTATAGGTGCTTCGTCTTCTTCTTCTAGTTCTAAAGGGTGCCTATCAAAAGCACTACTTCCAAAAGTAAAACCAGTTATACAATCAAATACTCTGTTATAATTATCTGCATTTCTTGGTATTTCACCAGGAAGATGTTGAAGCAAGAAATCTCTAATATTCTTTCCAACCTCTTCATCTTCTATATACTCAAACAATCTTTGTACTAAAGGAAATCTATCCTGTTGAAGCCCTACTGTATCAACACTAAAAGGATCTAGATTTAAATTAAAATTTAATCCAACACAGACAGTATTTCTTGATTCAGTATGGATAGGTATAAATGAAAAAACATGCAATCTTTCAGCGTGACTTCTGGCGCGGTTTAATGCGATATTGGACGGTGCCCTTGTAGCAAGATTAACAACAATAGGAATATTTTCTCTTTCTGCTTGGTGACGTACAAGAAATGCAACATGTGAGTTTCTAGGAGATAAGTCAAGATCGATGCCTATTGTGTAGCGATGACTAAAATTTGCTAAAAAACCTAATAAAAACCCGTGACTCTCAAATTTTTGATTGCGATTTTCAATATTATTTTCTAGCGCTTGTCTGCAATTATCATAGATGTCAGTTATGTATGGCAAAACTTCCCTGTGCATTCTACGTTCTACATTTTGTCTTTGGTTATTTGCTAGTATTTCCATAAAGTTGTCAATCCTTTGTTGACCTTGTGCTACCTGTGCAAAATTGACTGATCTATCAAGTTGTCTGAGCTGATTTTGATTGAGTTGTCTTCCTTTTATTTCCTGAATTGTCAATCTGTGATCTCCTAAGAGTTGTCTAAGAAGACTAATCTCAGATGCTGAATATTTGGCAAATTTATCTCTACCCCTAAAATCCTTTTCACGAATCACCTCGAATACTGTTGCAATTGCCTCTCCCTGACTCTTGCCCTTTCCATGCATGCATACTTTATATTGCTCAAAATTTAGGTCTTCTGCCCTTAAATTCGGATTTTGCCGTCTAATCTCTTGCACTAGAGCATTTCTCTCCCTTGTACTAAACCTTAACCCATCACTGTTAGGGCGATCAGAAATGCTGTAACACTTGACAACTCGCTGTCCGTCACGACTACGAGTTGAAACAGCAACCTTTAAGTTTCCTGTATTTCTATTCCTACCACCTGTATCAATACCATGATTATCAAAACGAAAATAGACTCTCTCATTTGCAGTTAAGATACCAGCATCATGTGCAGTAGCAAACATACTAAAAAAGAATACAGGAAGGAAACGACCTGCACTCACATGATACAAAAAAGATGGACATTGATCTAAAAAAGATTCAAATCCTTGTCTGAATCCTTCAAGATCTCCATCCACCAAACTCCTAATAAATCCATCACCATTACTCATACAAAATACCCCTTATTTACTACGACCAGAAACACCAAGAGTTCATAAGTGGATTACTTATTACCACTAAGCGTAAAGACGCTTTTTTTCTTATAAGAAGAAACACCACTTACACTAGGAGTTCCAAGCTCAGACTGTGGACCATCATCAACTGGCAAAGTTGTTTCCTTACTACCATGAGCTTTAGATCGTGACCGTAAATTATTCCAAGGACCATCACCTACAGGTGGTAAAATTGTTTTCTCTAACTCAGAGAATAATTCTTCCGCAAATAGACCGTAATCCACATTTACTTTTTTACCTGGTCTTCCAGCTAATCTAAGATTTTTTGTTATTAATTTTTTAAAGAACTCAAACTTTTCAGGAAAGCAATCTTTAGCAAATAATATTACATCTAATATTTCTTTTTTCTCTACTTCTTTTTCCTCATCAGACTTATAAATGTCTTCTCGTTTCCAGTTAATTATTAACCCTGCAAGCATGTCCTGTATAGGAACTATACAATTAGAAATATTAACAGAAATCTTTCTGTATTCAATAAAGCAGTCACATTTCCAAATCTTCATAATAAGAGATCTAGCTTGAACATTTGATTCAGGATTTTTCAACATTACATTTGAAAGTGAGTAAAGAAGGAGGTCATACTCATCCTGTGAGAGTATTTCCTTTGAATGATCACCTCGTGCTGAAGCTTCCTCATAACACCAGCACTGTACCAAATCATGAACCGTATCAAAAAAACATGACTCTATTAATTCAGCAAAAAGGGAATATATTCCTTTATCTTTCTGCGATAATTTCTGTAAAAGAGTATCTTTATCAGCTATATTCCTTACACAAAAATCTAAAATAGGAGCATCTTTCTCAACAGATTGAACGCGAGACAGAGCAATAATAGCTTCTGTAAGTTTCTTTTCCTTATCTTCTTCTTTTAAATGATTATAAAAATACTCTACTCCTTCACTCCACTTAAGTTTTACAGCACTGTCAAAACCTTCTGACGCGTTACTTGGTTGCTTTAATCCCCCAGATTCTCTATCGATCCAGAAATCAAACACAGGACCTTTCCTCTTTATGCTATCTAGTAACGAGTTTCGTACGTATTTGCCAATTTCAGTTTCAGTTTTACCATCAAATGCACCAGGAGGAAAATTGTTCCTATAAGATTCAAATCTTTTTTGAAAGAGTGGATGAATTTTATCTACCACACAGTAACTACAAGCCATCTCATATTTGCGAAGTGGATTATCTATTCCACCTATTTTTTCTTCAGTAAACCTTTGACCTAAAGCAGCATTATCCAACCTTACACCTGACCAGCAACCTTCATCTTGGAATACATTGTGCAAAAACTTCAACTTATCACCCTTAAAGTATTTTATGTGCTCCATAAAGTTATCTTGAAGGACTCCCACCCATCTCTTGATAGCTGACTTCCTCCCGGCAGCAACTGTTGGATCTGGATGTTTAATAGCTTCCTGTAATTTTTTGGACATCGTAGCCCGAAGCTCTTTCTGTGTTGGCATTAACCCCTCCTATTAAGTATTTATATAAAAAAGGCATTGTACATACATTAGAATGGATTGCAACATAAAAATTACTAGAATAGAGGACTTAATAAAAAAAACGTTATGGCTAAAACTTTTCTTCTTGAATGTCCTTAATGTAATCAATAGAAAGGCCGATCATTTTAGCTATAACATCTATAGAGACACCGGCCTTAAGTGAATTCTTTGCAACTTCGATTTTCTCTGCTTTTCTGCCTTCGGCTCTGCCTTTTTCATGTCCGATTTGGATGGCTTCTCTATTTATGAGCTGTATTAGCTGTGGTGTTGTGTAGCAGATTATCCAATCTGGTGCTTCTCTGCCATTTTCCCACTTAGCAAATCTCATCTTTTCCTTGAGATAATATCTCCTATAAGCTTCCACAGCACTGCTGCATTTATACTGATCCGGCAGTGCTTGTATAAAAGCTTGCATATCAGTTGATCGAAAAATGAGTAAATCCTTATTACTATCACACCAATTTATTACTTCCTCTGATTTATGCTTCCTTTTGTATCGCTGTGTATACTCTTTACACAATTCTTTTCCATACTCTATCAACCAACAAAAGTTTCCTTTCGATTGCCTAGCCCACAAAGAACAAGGATGATTGCTGTGAGTGAGTTTATATGGAACTTCTATATCCTGATCTATGACACTAACAAAAGGATTTGGCGCTTTTAATGCTATTGAAAAAACATTACTTAATAACTGAGCAGTTTCTAATGGCATTTTTACTATATGCTTATCACATAACATTTTTGCCGCAATCTCTGGGTTTTCATCTAGTACAAAGATATTCATCTAAACATCCAAAGATAGAATCAGCTTAAGTCTTTAATTTCATTAGCTGTAAGACCAGTAGTTTGAGCTATAATATCAATAGAAACACCTGCTTTTAGTAGATTCTTTGCGACCTCAATTTTCTCTGCTTTTCTGCCTTTTTCATGTCCGATAAGGATGCCTTCTTCTCTACCTTTTTCAGTAGCATCATCAAGTTTTTGAGCGAGGACAGCCTGTTCATCAAGAATACGTTTTAT
>NZ_CACTIU010000069.1:0-6215 GCF_902713635.1 Wolbachia endosymbiont of Cardiocondyla obscurior
ATAATGTTGATGTCAACACTATTGTCAAGTTTACTGGCCTTTCTATTAGTGAGATTGAAGAATTAAGTGTGAACGGTTACGTTTATTTTTTATCCTTATCATCAAGTGTAAATAAGGTTATTGTAGAGATTAAGCCTATTATAACTATTATTAACGAAAATGGGGCAGCTTCTCTATAGCGCTCATCGCTTACAAGTTCATATATTCTAGTTGATATAGTTTCAAAATTAAATGGTCTTATAATAAGTGTTGCTGTGAGCTCTTTGATAGTATCCATAAATACGAGCAAAAATCCCGATAATATACTCTTCTTGATGAGAGGGATATGAACATTCAAACATGTGGAAATAGGTCCATGACCCATGGTATATGCAGTCCACTCAATTTCATTTGGTGTTTTTTTGAGCCCTGACTCTACCGCCTTGAAAGATATAGCAAAAAAACGGAATAAATATGAGTAAACTAATGCGCCAATAGTTCCTACTAAGCTAATTTCCACAACATATTGAGTAATGAAAGAGGATATTCTGCTTAAAAATATTATTATACTAATTGCGATAATTGCATTTGGAATTGCGTAGCCTAAAGAAATGAGACGCGCTATATTGTTGATTACCTTATTTTTACGCGCCGTATATCCAATCATTATTGCAATGCTAATTGAGATTAATGCGGTGATAAATGATAAACTAACGCTATTTGCTATTATGTTATAGAATCTTGCTTCGTATATGAAAAACCCCTTCTCTATGCTCCAATATATGAGCGGAATCATTGGCAAAATAAAACCTATTAATATCGGCAATACACACATAAGATAAGCAAAGATCAATGGTATAGTGCCACTTATACTCCGTTTGTTGTGATAATCTGAATTGGTATTGATTGAAGAGTAGGATATTCCTTTTTTTTGTAGTTTTTTTTCGATAGCTATTAGTGTTGCAACGAAAATCAACTCTGCAACTGCTAAAACAGTAGTTGAATATTTGTCATGCAGTAAAAACCAGGTGCGATATATTCCTGTCGTAAAAGTATCGATAGCAAGAAACTGTGGTGTGCCGAAATCTGTAATTACTTCCATTAGTACCAAAGACAACCCAGCTATAATCGATGGGCGTATGGAGGGTATGATGACAGAAAACAGGCTCTTCAATGAGGAGAACCCAAGTGTTGATGCGATAGTGACTGAGTTACTAACATTCTTTAGACTTGAGCGGACTAACATATAAACGTATGGATATAGGCTGAATCCCATTACTAATATTCCACCACCTAGAGATTTTATTTCAGGAAACCAATAGTCACCTTTGCTCCAATCTAAAATGTCTCTTAATAAGCTCTGCACCGGACCTGAAAACTCTAGCGTATTTACATAGACGAACGCTACTATATATCCAGGAATCGATATCGGAAAGAACAAAGCAATCTCAAAAATTTTACTTCCAGGAAATGAAAAAAATGTGGTGAGCCAAGCTGGAATTACTCCAAATATGAAAGATATTCCCCCCACTCCTATCATCAAAATTAACGTACTCAGTATATATTCAGGGAAAAGTGTGCTGATTACCCATCCGGAATTCGCTGAATCTGTAAATAAGATTGATATTAACGATAGTATAGGACAGACGAATAATATACTTACTAAAAATAAGAATATATTTTTAAATACTCTTAAAAACATTAATTTGAATCTATATTTTATATTAAAATGTTATATGTAAAAACTGAAGATATCCAGTAATTAACAGCCGTACTATTGAATATCTTTATAATTTTGTATATCATGTTTTTAGTTGATAAGTGAATAATCATGAGCTTCGTCATTGCAACTTTCTATCATTTTGTAGAACTTTCTAATTATTATGACATGAAAGACGAAATAAAAGCTACATGCAACAACGTTGAGTTAAAGGGCACTATACTCCTTGCAGAAGAGGGTGTTAATGCAACAATATCTGGTGAAAGAAACGCAATTGATAAAATATTTGATTTTCTACGTTCTGATTATAGGCTAAGGGACCTTACATGGAAAGAGAGTGCAGCAGAATATCAACCATTTAGCAAGATGAAGGTAAAATTAAAAAGAGAGATTGTGAATCTTGGTGTAAGCAATCTTGATATTTCCCTTAAGGGTAAATATGTTGATCCAGAGCATTGGGATGATTTTACTTCTCAACCTGACGTTTTAGTAATAGATACACGAAACGAGTATGAAGTGAAATTAGGCAAGTTTAAGAATGCAATTAATCCACACACACAATGTTTCCGTGAGTTTCCTCAGTGGACAGAGTCATTTTCTGAGAGTAAAGACCTGAAAGTGGCTATGTACTGCACTGGTGGGATTAGATGCGAAAAATCTACAGCATATATGAAAAGCCTTGGATTTAGTGATGTTTACCATCTTAAAGGCGGCATTCTTTCTTACCTTGAAAAAACTTATAATAAAAATGGTAATTGGAAAGGAGAATGTTTTGTTTTTGATGATAGAATTGCTGTTGATAATTCACTTACTCCAAGCAACACAATAAAATGCATATTCTGCTCAAATCAAGTTTCAACTGATAAACTGAAATCAGTTCCACGTGGCCAAGTGGTTTGTTCTGATTGTAAACTTCAGTGTTATAGCTATAATAAATAAAACATCATACTGCTGCAGTTGTATGCACGTTGTGATTTGAGAGCAACCTCTACCAGAAAGGGTGTCATGCCAGTGCCCAGACACTGGCATCCAGGTTCTTTTTTTCTAGATTCCAGCGTCACACGCTGGAATGACAAAAAAGCTGATTTTTAACGTAGATAATGGTTATGCAAGAAGTCTACTTCTTACCCTTAATCAACTCTAAAGCCTTCTCCAGATCTATACTCTCAATATCTGCACTCTTGCCCAAAGCAACGTTTGTTTTACCGCATTTTATATAGAATCCGTACCTACCGTTGCAGATAAAAACTTCTTTTCCCTTTTCATTAACCCCGAGAGATTTTAACTCTTTGCGTGGACTGTTTGCAATAATTTGTACAGCTTCGCTCAATTCTGTATTCAGCACCTCTTTGGAGCTTTTCTTAAGAGAAAAGTATCTACCATCATAGAAAATATAGTATCCAAATCGTCCAAGGCCTATTTTTACTTCCTTTCCGGTTTCAGGGTGTTCTCCGATTACTTTTGGCAAGGAAAGTAACTGAGTAGCGGTGCTCAGATCAATCTCATTAACATTTATATCTTTTGGTATGGAAACCGTTTTTTTCTTTTTTAACTCGTTATTAAACTCCAGATAAAGTCCAAAAGGACCTTTTTTAATTACTACCTCTTGTCCTGTTATATCATCTATACCTAAACTTTTTGGATATTCTGAATTGTCGTTACTGCCCGTAATTTCTTTTGTATGGTTGCATTCAGGATAGTTAGAACATCCAAGGAACACCCCGGCTTTTCCAAAGTTCAATTTCAATATGCCACCTAAGCAAGCAGGACATTTCGTATTCACCTCTTTTTTTCCTTCTTCTGAACAAAACCAATCGATTACCAAATCGTGAATGCCGCTGAAAACTTCATCATGCGTCATTTGCTTGACAGAGTTTACATGACCAAAAAATGGCACCCAAAAGTGGCCTAATTCTTTTTTCCAATCTGCATGTCCATTTGAAATTAAATCAAGCTTTTCTTCCATTTGTGCTGTGAAATCATACTCTACACAACGCTGAAAAAAAGTTTCTAAAAATATAGTAACGATTTTACCACGACTGCTTGGAATAAACCTTTTGCTATCCAATGAAACGTACTCACGATCTTGTAATACCGAAATAATTGTTGCATAAGTTGATGGTCGACCTATACCGATTTCTTCCATTTTTTTAACGATACTTGCTTCACTATAACGAGGTGGCGGTTGAGTGAAATGTTGTTTTGGCTCAACTGAAATCAGCTTGCATGCTTCCCCTTCCTTCATGGCAGGTAGCAGGCCTTCATTTTCGGCTTCTATGTTATCTTGGTAGACTCTATAAAAACCATCAAAGAATATACTCGACCCACTTGCTCGCAGAACTACTTTTTGATCAGTAGAACTAATTTCAACTACCACTTGATCAAGGATCGCCGACTCCATTTGACTTGCAATGGTCCTTTTCCAGATTAAATCATACAATTTAAATTGCTCTGGCGTTAAGTAATCCTTAATACTACCCGGCGTTCTATTGATATCAGTTGGACGAATTGCTTCATGTGCTTCTTGAGCATTTTTGACCTTTTTTACATATTTACGAGGAGACTGCGGTAAATATTTATCACCATATAATGACTTAATTGACCCTCTAATTGAGTTTATAGCCTCATCTGCAATATGAAACCCATCTGTACGCATGTAAGTTATCAACCCTACAGTTTCACCACCAATATCGATACCTTCATATAAATTTTGCGCTATGCGCATAACACTTTTCACATTAAAATACAGTTTATTCACTGCATCTTGCTGAAGACTTGAAGTAATAAACGGAGGAAGCGGGTTTCTCTTAACTTGCTTGCGTTCTACTGTGCTTACAGCATATTGCCTTGATTCAATCTCCCTGACTAAGTTCTTTGCTTCTTCTTCATTCTTAATATCAAATTTTTCTAGCTTTTTATTGTCATAGTGGCTTAGCATAGCAAAAAAAGCCTCATCTTTGCTATTTTGCATTTCTGCTTTTATGCTCCAATACTCCTGTGTTATAAATTTACTAATTTCATCTTCTCGTTCGCATATAATCTTTAATGCAACAGACTGCACTCGCCCTGCAGACTTGCTTCCCGACAATTTTGTCCACAGCAGTGGTGACAAACTAAATCCAACTAGATAATCCAAAGCTCTACGTGCTTGTTGTGCACGCACTAAATCCATATTAATTTCACGTGGATTTTTTATTGCTTCTTGAACTGCTCTCTTTGTTATCTCATTAAAGACTACTCTATAAATGTTGTTTTCATTACTGATTGCTTTCTTTTCTTTTAATGTCTCTATCACATGCCAAGCCATTGCTTCCCCTTCTCTGTCTGGGTCTGTTGCAAGATATATATCTGATGTTTTGCTTGCGGCTTTTACTAACTCTTTTATATACTTTTCTGCTTTTTCAATGGTTTCATACTTTATAGCAAAATCATTATCCGGATCGACAGAACCGTTTTTTGCTGGAAGATCTCTCACATGTCCAAAGGATGCAGCTACTTTGAACTCTTTACTCAAATATTTACCTATTGTCTTTGCTTTCGCAGGTGATTCAACTATTAATAATGCCATATTGTTAATTATTTTAGTACTTAAAGATAATATGTTGAGAAATATACAATGAAAAGTAAAAAAATATTTTAATGGTTCTTGTGAATTTTACAAAGTAGACGGTGTCATGAAAGTAGCTAACACTGGAATGACAGCAGTCCTACGTCATACCGCGATTCATTCGCGGTATCTCATCCGCTAACAAGAGATCCCGCTAACAAGTAGTGGGATGACGAGCTTACCGTCATGCTGCCGCGAACCGTCATACCGCGATTCATTCGCGGTATCTCATCCGCTAACAAGCAGCAGTTCTACGTCATACCGCCGTGGTATCTTTTAGCATAGATCCCGCTAACACGTAGCGGGATGACGGTTGTCAGGGTGTCATGAAAGTAGCTGACACTGGTCTCCATCCAAGAGGGTGTCATCCCTAGTGGATTCAAATCACAATGCTCGTATAGCTGCGACCCTGGAGGTACTGTTTCTCACCCACTGCAAATATTGCACGGTACTGTCCACTTGGTCGTCGTGGCGCGTTTCAGGAAACATTAAAATCTCATACTCAAAATCGTTCAGCCATACTGCTTGATGTGGCAGAAAAACCTTGCCAGACTCTATAATCGGAACAATTTGATGAAATCGAGTGAGCTTGTCATCATGTGGCACTATTTCAATAATCGGTAAATCACTGTTTGTCTTTAGCTCTTGCACCAATTGTTGACCACTTGTTTTTGCTTCGATTAAAATTGCGTGTGGCGTCCATCTTGCAGCTAGTGACAAAACCTGTTCTTTAAGCTTTGGATACTCAAGCTTTGCGCGATATACGTCGAGTAAATAGAATTTATTATCTATTTTTGCCCAGGTGATGCAGACACTAAAGTTGCTCATGTTACTTGTTGAAACCGCAGTATCCCAACTTTGTGTTATATGCGAGAGATTATCAGGAAATTTTTTATAGCGTTTCAACCA
>NZ_CACTIU010000070.1:0-6017 GCF_902713635.1 Wolbachia endosymbiont of Cardiocondyla obscurior
GATAATTTAATGGTAAAAGTTTTAGAGAGAAATTTTATACACTATCGCTGATATTTTTCCTTAAGTTGACGCCATTGCCTGAACGGGTACCAATGATTACCTATCAATCTCACCAAAAACTATATCGAGTGAGCCAATAATTGCTGCAACGTCAGCAAGCATGTGTCCTTTTGCCATAAAGTCTAAGGCTTGTAAATGCGCAAAGCCAGGTGCTCTTATTCGGCACCTATAAGGTCTATTGGTACCATCTGAAACTATATACACTCCAAACTCACCTTTTGGTGCCTCAACAACTGCGTAAGCCTCACCTTCTGGTACGTGATATCCTTCTGAATAGAGCTTAAAATGGTGAATCAGAGCTTCCATAGATTTTTTCATCTCTGCTCTTGACGGTGGAGAAATTTTTCTATCTTCAGTTTTTATTTGCCCTTCAGGCATTTTCTCTATGCACTGCTTCACCAAACTGATAGATTGCCTAATCTCTGCCATTCTAACTAGATAACGGTCATAACAGTCGCCATTTTGGCCGATCGGTATATCAAAATCTAGTTGATCATATATCTCATATGGCTGGCTTTTTCGCAAATCCCAAGCAAGCCCAGCAGCGCGCAACATTGGGCCACTAAAGCCCCAATCAAGTGCCTGTTTAATTGATATTTCACTAATTCCTACAGTGCGTTGCTTCCATATCCTATTTTCTGTTAAAAGTTCATCAACATCGTCTATATATTTTGGAAATTGCTCTATAAACTTTGCAATATCCTCAATCAAATCTTCTGGAACATCTGCTGCAATTCCACCTGGCCTGATGTAAGCTGCGTGAAACCTTGCACCTGAAGCTCTTTCGTAAAATTCCAGTATTTTTTCTCTTTCTTCAAAGAGCCATAAAAGAGGGGTCATTGCTCCAACATCAAGTGCTTGAGAAGAAACGTTCAGTAAATGATTTAGTATTCTCGTCAGTTCACAAAACAAGACACGTAAATACTTTGCCCTAATTGGCACTTCACATTGCAACAATTTCTCCACACAAAGTGAATATGCATGCTCTTGTGACATTGGTGATACGTAATCAAGGCGATCAAAATAAGGCAAAGCTTGAAGATACGTTTTATGTTCTATTAATTTTTCAGTACCGCGGTGCAAAAGCCCAATATGGGGATCTGCCCTCTCGATCACTTCACCATCCATCTCTAAAACAAGACGCAACACTCCATGTGCAGCTGGGTGCTGAGGTCCAAAATTTAACATCATTGTCTTTAGATCGGGCATGTCCAGTAGTTTAAGATATTAAAATTGTATAGGCTAAAGTGCGCTCAAAGTCAATAAACTTCTTGCATAGGCTACAACTATCATTCAATAGAAACAAAAACTTTTACAATGGCTAATAAGTGTTGGTAAAACCAAGTCACTTTAGCTATAGAATGACAAAAAAGGTTTGCATTAGCCAAATTTTTAGTTGAAGTAGCATAAGAGGTTAAAGGAAAAGCTTTGTGTTAATGGATTCATTTCAGGTATAGTATAGATAATACCACAATACTTATAAAATGGATCATGTTGTTAATGCGTATAATAGACTTGACACTCCTATAGTCAGGGGAGAAGGGGCATATCTTTTTGATAAAGATGGTAAAAAATATTTAGATTTTGCTGCAGGTATTTCTACAACTTCTTTAGGGCATTGTCATCCATACATTACAGATAAGCTGAAAGAGCAATCGAGCTCATTATGGCACTGCTCTAACATTTTCACTATTCCCGAGCAAGAAAGGCTTGCCGAGCGTTTAACAACCCTGACTTTTGCAGATAAAGTTTTTTTCTGCTCAAGTGGGCTTGAAGCAACAGAAGCTGCAATTAAGTTTATTCGTCGTTACTTTTATTCAAAAGGGCAAGCAAAACGTAATCGTATTATTACAATTGAAGGAGGCTTTCATGGCCGCAGTATTGGTGCAATTTCTGCTGGAGGCAATGAAAAATCACGCGAAGGTTTTGCTCCGCTCCTTTCTGGTTTTGATAAAGTGCCAAGAAATGACATTAAAGCATTAGAAGAAAAAATCAACAATGAAATAGCTGCTGTATTTTTAGAGCCCATACAAAGCGAAGGTGGAGTATATCCACTAGACGTAGAATATCTTCAAAAAGTAAGGGAAATAACAAAAGCTCAAGGAATAATTTTGTGCTTTGATGAAGTGCAGTGCGGATATGGACGCATCGGTTCTTTATTTCATTATCAAAATGTCGGCATTGAACCTGATATGCTAACCTGTGCGAAGGCTATGGGTAACGGTTTTCCTGTAGCTGCATGTTTAGTGAAAGATTATATAGCAGAAGCAATTACTCCAGGAACTCATGGATCAACCTATGGTGGCAATCCACTTGCCATGACTGTTGGTAATGCAGTGCTCGATATAATGCTAAAAGAAGACTTTTTTGATCATGTTAAAAGAATTAGTAAATATTTAAAAGAAAAGCTGTTGCTTTTAGCTAAAGAATTTCCTGAGATGATTTTAGAAGTTCGTGGAGAAGGGTTACTAATGGGAATAGAACTAGCAACTCTTGTAGCTGATAAAATTATTAGTCGATCTCTTGATAAAGGTTTAATAATAACTAGGGTTTTAAACAACAAAGTAGTAAGGGTAACCCCACCACTTATCATTGAGGATGAGCATGTGAACGCAGCGTGTAATATGCTTTATGATTTGTTTTTTAAGATTAAAGGTATATAAAATTCGGCAATATAAATTCAGGCTTGCAAATGCCTCTCATAACATGTAAAATTAATTTTATTTTTTATCACAATAACATCGTACTTTAATGGATTGGTTATTGGTCTTAGTATCATCAGCAATTTTTGTTTTGTTAGTTTTATCGTTTTTGTTCTCAGGAGCAGAAATAGGCTTAACCTCAATTAGCCGTTCTCGAGTTAATAAGCTAAAGCTAGACGGTAACAAAAAAGCCAGGGTAATAGATCGCTTATTAAATAGGAAAGAATTGACAATAGGAACGGTATTGCTCGGCAATACAATTATTAATATTACTTGCTCTGCTTTATTTACAGCAATATTTATCAATCTTTTTGGAAATGAGGGCATTCTCCTATCAACAATTATAATGACATTTTGTATTTTATTGTTCTGCGAAGTTCTACCAAAAACTTATGCTATTCAAAATCCTGAAAAATTTGCATCATTTTCTGCTTATTTTGTATTGTTTTTTGTAAAGATTTTTTCTCCATTGACACTAGGTATTCAATTTATTGTTAACCTCATCCTAAAATTATGTGGGCTGCATAAAGATAAGGAAGTGATATCTGCAGCGGATGCAATGCGTAATATGATTACTCTTCACCGCAGTGAAGGAACTATGTTGCAACAGGATTTAGATATGCTAAGCAGCATACTTGATTTGGCTGAGACAGAGATATCACAAATTATGACCCATAGAAGAAACCTATTTTCTCTTGATATAGATCGGAATAAAGAAGAGTTAATAAGAGAGATTTTAACCAGCAGTCACAGTAGAGTACCTTTATGGCAGAAGGAACCAGATAACATTGTAGGTGTAATTCACGTGAAAGCTCTAATAAATGCTTTGCGTGAAAAGAATAATAAAGCGGAAGAAGTTGACATTACCCAAGTTATGTCAAGGCCTTGGTTCATACCAGAAAGTACACCGCTCAGCGTGCAACTTCACAACTTCCGTAAGAACAGGAAACACCTTGCATTTGTTATTGATGAGTATGGAGCACTGCAGGGAATTGTAACTCTTGAGGATATACTGGAAGAAATAGTTGGAGAAATTTCGGATGAACATGATTTGATTACGGAGAATTTTATAAAGAAAATATCTGATAATATGTATCACATAGAAGGAAAATCTACTATTAGGGACATTAACAGGCAGTTATACTGGAATCTCCCTGATGAAGAAGCTACAACTCTAGCAGGTATGATTGTGAATGAAATAGAGCGCATTCCTGACGAAGGCGAGGAGTTTTCCATGTATGGTTTTCGCTTTAAGATTTTAAAAAAAGATAAAAATATTATTACTGTTGTTGAAGTGCAAGTAAAAACTGGTAATATTAGTGGCAGCAATTAATTAGTGGAGTTTCATGGAAGATACAGTAAAAATAACGGCTGAAGAGTTGAAGGGTTACATAGAGAGAATCGAAAAACTTGAACAAGAAAAGAGGGATGTGCAAGATCACATTCGTGATGTATATGCAAAAGCCGCAGATGAAGGTTGGGATATAAAAGTGATGAAACAAATTATTAGGCTGAGGAAGATGGATGATGATGACAGAGAGGAACAAGAAATATTGCTTGATACCTATAAACGTGCATTGGGAATGAGCTACGAAGAAGAGTTAAGTGAATAGCAGAATTGTAATTGGAATAAGTGGAGCATCTGGTTCTATTTACGGTGTGCGTATTTTAGAAGCGTTGAAAGACGTCGATTATGAAACTCATTTAGTGATAAGTCGTGCTGGGAAAATAACTTTAGCTCACGAGATTAAAGAAAAACTTGAAGATATTACATCGCTTGCAGATTTTTACTATTCTGAAGAAAAGATTGGAGAAAAAATAGCAAGCGGCTCATTTAAAACCTCAGGGATGATTGTAGCACCATGCTCTATGAAGACAATGTCTGAAATCGCATCAGGTGTTACTTCCAATCTATTGACAAGGACTGCAGATGTAACGCTAAAAGAAAGAAGAAAGTTAGTTCTTATGGTGCGAGAGTCACCACTGCATCTTGGGCATTTACAAAATATGTTAAAATTAACGGAGATGGGAGCAATTATTGCTCCACCAGTGCCTGCTTTTTATATTAAACCGAAATCGTTGGATGATATTATTAATCATTCTGTTGGCAAAGTATTGGATTTATTTGATATCAAATTACCCGACTTTAAGGAGTGGCAAGGAAGTGACAATTATTATTGATGGTAAAAAAATAGCAAACGACCTATGTGAGAGGCTATCACAAAAAATTGATATTTTAAAGAGAGAGTATAACATTTTTCCTTGCCTGAAAGTAATTCTCGTGGGCAGCAATCCAGCAAGTCAGGTTTATGTTCGCAACAAACAGAAAAAAGCAGAATCAATAGGCATAAGTTCTGAGACCATTGTTTTGCCTGATAATATTTCAGAAGATGAATTAATTGAAAAAATCAATGAATTAAATGAAGATCCATCTGTGCATGGCATTTTAGTGCAATTGCCTTTACCAAATCATATTAGTGCAAGCAGAGTAATTAACACAGTAAGTGTTGAAAAAGATGTAGATGGCTTTCATGATGAAAACGTTGGCAAATTAGTTAAAGGTGAAAAAAACTGCCTTATACCTTGCACTCCTAAAGGTTCTTTGCATTTAATTAAGTCAATTGAAGAGAACCTTTCCGGTAAAAACGCAGTGGTAATTGGTAGGTCAAATATCGTGGGCAAGCCAATGTTTTACCTGCTATTGCAAGAAAACTGCACTGTCACCATCTTGCATTCACAAAGCAAGGATTTAGCTGAATATTGCTCTAAAGCGGATATAGTAGTTGCAGCAGTCGGAAAGCCAAATTTTGTTCAAGCAGACTGGATAAAGAAAGGTGCAATAGTGATCGATGTTGGCATAAATAGCGTTAACGTAGGAAAGCTTGTAGGTGATGTTGACTTTGAGGGAATAAAAGGGAAAGCCAAAGCTATGACCCCAGTACCCGGGGGCGTTGGCCCAATGACCATTGCATTTCTAATGATGAACACTGTTATTGCTGCTTGCTTGCAAAAGGGAGTTGATGCTTCTGATTTCATTAGTTGAGGTATGAAGAGGAAAGCTATATGAAGATAGAATGTACCATATCACAATTAATAAAAAATTGAGATTTTTGAAATTCCTCAGTAGTCAAATTTATTAAATATTTAGGATCATCATCTATTCTTTTTTCTCTACAAGTATAGCTAAAGTGGCTTAGGTTTACCTACAATTTGAAAAACAACAAATTCGTCATTCCGCTACTCGTTAGCGGAATC
>NZ_CACTIU010000071.1:0-5934 GCF_902713635.1 Wolbachia endosymbiont of Cardiocondyla obscurior
GTATGGCTAAATTTGAGATAGCTTCATAAATTTATTGTGCGTTACCTACTATCCGAAGAGCGATGCAACAAAGCCATTCCAGTGTCAAGCACTGGAATGACACCGTCTTGGATGGAAACCAGTGTTGGCTACTCGGATGACATCATAGGGGCGCTGGGATGACACCCCGACAATCGTCATCCCGCTGCTTGTTAGCGGCTAAGAGATACCGCGGCGGCATGACGTAGGGAAACCGTTTTTTGGGTTAGCTATAACAGTAGTCAGGAAACAATAGCTTAAAAAGAGACTTAGTGTTAAATTTCTAATAGATTACTTATAAAAACAAATCTTATGGAAAGCAGAGCTAAGGCTTGGTTCATTTGGCTGATTAGTAACTTGGTTGTTATATTCAGCAACATGCAGATAATTTATACCTTTATAAGTGTAAATCTCGAAAAGGAACTTGGACTTACAATCGCGCAAGTTGCACTGGCTAATTCAGCATATACTTGGACTTTCGCCATCTTACAATTTTTTAGTGGAGCAACGTTTAATGTTTTTTCCAGTAAAAAAATTTATTTTTTCTCGTTATCAACTATGATCTTGGGGTTTTTTGTCCTTATTAATAGTGACAATTTCTCCCATTTGATTTTGTCTCAAGTGTTGATTGCAACTGGAGCATCATTTGGTTTTATTGGTGCTGCTCACACAAGTAGCATATGTTTTTCCGCTGCCCAATTTGGACTAATGTTTTCACTAGTGCAGACAATTTCAAGCCTTTCTGCTTTGGTAATTCAAATACTGTTCTCTAACTTGCTTGCCGAAGATGCATATTGGAAAAATCTGATTGTATGCATAATACTATTTGGTGTGTTGATATTTGTACTTACGCTTTTTTGTCCAAACACACTTCCAGAAAGCAGCTCAGAAAAGCGCACAATAAAAAGCTCTATGAAGACAGTAATGTGCTCTATATTAACAGTGCTAAAATTAAGAGATATCTGGATAACTTCAGTGGTGGGTGCTATTACTTTTGGAACATTTTTAGCACTTAATACCTTGTGGGCTCCAAGGTTACTGGGCAACTTAGAACTCAATGCAATGGAGTCAGGTATAGCAACTGCAATACTATGGCTTGGTCTTGCAGTTGGTGCTCCAATTGCAGATCGAATCTCAAACTTATTTAAAAATAGGAAACATGTAATTTCTGCTTTTGCTTTATTGCAAGGCGTCTCAATTATTATTTTACTATACAGCCATTTAACAGTCCACGTTGTGTACTTTTGTATGTTAATGTTCGGGTTTTTTGCGGGAGGACATATGCTTAATTTTACTGTCGGCAGCGAGATTGTGAAACGAAAATACATCAGCACATCATCATCCATTATCAATGGATTTATGTTTATTGGCAGTGGAGTTATAGTGTCAATGTTAGCACTTTTTACAGATCATAAAATGGCACTTTTTGCAATATTTGCGATATTGATAGTTGCCGGTATTTTAAATTATGCAACAAAAGAGACATACTCTAAAAAATAAAGTAGCTGAATCTCGAGTCGATTGCTATATTATATTTACGTATTGTAATATTTATCAATAATGGATCACGTTACAACAAAAGACACAACAGTAACTAAGGCAACGATAGCTGGAGATATAAACCAAGAAATAGGATTATCAAAGGAAGACTCTGTTTCGATAATAGATGATATATTGGACGAAATAAAGACAAGCTTGGTAAAGGATGGAATAGTAAAAATATCGTCATTTGGAACATTCTTGGTTAAGAAAAAGAAGGAAAGACCAGGAAATATACCAAATACATCGGAGAAAGTGATGATTCAGGCAAGAAATTCAGTTTCTTTTAGGCCTTCAAAAATTATAAAAAAATCAATCAATAATTAATGAACAAGGAAAAATTATTTTATACGATTGGGGAAGTAGCTGAAGAGCTACATTTGGAACAGCATGTTTTGAGATTTTGGGAAGGTCAATTTCATCAAATTAAGCCTACAAAGCGTAAAGGAAGAAGGCTATATGATCGCAAGTGTATAGAGGCCATAAAGAAAGTAAAATACATGCTATATGATAAAGGATATACAATAAAAGGAGTGCAAAAAGAATTTGGTAATGATATAAAAGTCACAAAGAATTTGTTGCAAGAACTCACCGATTTGAGGGACTATTTAACTAGTAAAATAAATAACGAGGAAAGTAACAAGCAGGCGTGAAACACTACGTCTCGCTAAAATTTTGGAGTTTTGTGAGAGTTTAAAATGTGGCATATAGCCTCATTTCTTATGTTATTAGCAATATTAATAGGCTGTGGCCTGCAAAAACCTGCACCTGTGCTGCTTAAAGGCGAAGAATTTTACGGAAAAAGAGATCTGGAATATACAAGAGAGTACCATTTAATTAGGGAGCCTTCAGTGCAAAAAGAAAGTAGAAAAGCCATCATAAATAGGATATACAAAGATAACAATAATACACAAAATGTGGGGGTAAATTGTAAATTTGTAATGCCAGTTAAAGGTTCAGCTACCTCTTCTGATGAAATGTGTAAGGATGGCATAAAAATTGCTGCTCAAAATGGAACGAACGTAGTTTCCTCTGCACCAGGCAAAGTGATATATGTAGGCAAAGGGCTGAGATGGTATGGGAATTTAATTATAGTGGAACACAAAGATAATTACATGACTGTGTACTCCTATTTAAAAAACATACATGTTGAAATTGGCGATAAAGTAAAGCAAGGTCAAGTAATTGGATCTGCAGGTAAATCAAGCACACAAGATAAAGATCCACAGATGTGTTTCACAATACGACATAATGGCCAAGCGGTTGATCCTTTGATGCATATGAACTGTAATTGAATTTGGATTTATATGAAATATGATTTTAAAAGTGTTGAAAAATTTTATCAAGATAAATGGGATTTTTCTGTAAGCAAGAGTGGTAAACAAGAAAAGTGTTACGTGTTGGAAATGTTTCCATATCCATCTGGTAAAATTCATATGGGACACTTACGTAACTATGCAATAGGGGATGTGATAGCGCGTTACAAGAGAGCTAATGGATTTGAGGTTTTGCATCCAATTGGCTGGGATGCGTTTGGATTACCAGCTGAGAATGCAGCAAGGGATAACAATATTAGCCCCGAAACATGGACAAAAGAGAATATAGATAATATGCGTACACAGTTGAAATCTATAGGTCTTTCTTATAATTGGGAGCGTGAACTCTCCACATGTGAGCCTGATTATTACAAACACGAACAAAAATTTTTCCTGGATTTTTTAAAGCATGGGCTTGCCTATCGAAAAGAATCATGGGTTAACTGGGATCCAGTGGACCAAACAGTGCTTGCAAATGAACAGGTGGTTGATGGAAAAGGATGGCGATCAGGTGCAGTTGTTGAAAAACGTAAGTTGTCCCAATGGTTTTTAAAGATTACTGATTTCGCTGAAGATTTACTCAAGTGCCTGCAAAGTTTGAAAAATTGGCCAGAAAAAGTCAAAACAATGCAGGAGCGTTGGATAGGAAAATCTGAAGGAGCAACTATAGAGTTTGAAGTAGTTGGCCTGAATAAGAAATTAAAGGTTTTTACAACTTATCCTCATACTTTGTTTGGGGCTTCTTTTTGTGCAGTGGCAGCAGAGCATCCTATTGTGCAGGATTTAAAGAATGGTTCTTCTGTTGTCATCCCAGTGCTTGACACTGGGATCCAGGAAATAAAATCGAAAAGAGAGAACGATGAAAAAATAGGAGTTTACACCGGATTAAACGTCAAACATCCATTTCTTGATAAGGAATTGCCGCTTTACATAGCGAATTTTGTGTTGATGGAATATGGGGAAGGCGCGATTTTTGGTTGCCCTGCACATGATCAGCGTGATTTTGAATTTGCACAGAAATATAATTTGCCGATAATTCCCGTTATTTCTTCAGCCCACTTAGGTGTCATTCCAGCGCGTGACCAGAATTCTTACAATGGATCCCAGTGTCAAGCTACTCAGATGACAAAGGAGGCGTATACTGGAGACGGGACAATGTTTAACTCCGAATTCTTAAACGGATTAATGGTTAGTGAAGCAAAGGAAGCCATAGTTAAAAAATTTGAAGAAAAAAAAATAGGCAAAAAAACAATAAACTATCGTTTGCACGATTGGGGAGTTTCAAGGCAGCGTTATTGGGGATGCCCTATACCTATCATATATTGCAAAGATTGCGGAACTGTTCCAGTGCCAGAAAAAGACCTTCCTGTAGTTCTACCAATAGATGTAGAATTTACAAGTGGTGGCAATCCGCTGGATAAGCACCCAACTTGGAAATTTGTTGATTGTCCAAAGTGCGGAAAGCAAGCAGAGCGTGAAACTGATACATTCGACACCTTTTTTGAATCTTCCTGGTATTTTGCTGCATTCTGTAGTGAAGATAAATCAATAGACAAAGATGCATGTAATCGTTTTATGCCTGTTGATTATTATATAGGTGGGATAGAACATGCAATTCTGCATTTGCTTTATTCAAGATTTTTCTGCCGTGCTTTAACCAAATGTGGCTATTTTGATATTAAAGAGCCTTTCTCTACTTTAATCACTCAAGGAATGGTCTGCCATGCAACTTATAAAGACGAAAATGGTAAGTGGCTATTTCCCGCAGAAGCAAAAGAATTAATAGCGCGAGGTGCAAAAGTTCAAGTGGGCAAAGTTGAAAAAATGAGCAAATCGAAAAAGAATACAGTTGACCCAAACTTTATCATAGAAAAGTATGGTGCTGATACTGCTCGCTTGTTTGTGTTGTCCGACACTCCTCCGGAGAAAGATATGGAATGGTCCGATGATGGCGTGGAAGGTTGTTCTCGTTATGTAAATAAATTGTGGCGTATGGTCATGCAGCTAAGACCTGTAAATATACACTATGATAATGAAAATGTTACGGGTGGACTTCTAGAGTACAGAAAAAAAATTCATAAACTCTTACACGGACTTACAGATGACTTGGAAAACTGCAGATTAAACTGTGTAGTGGCAAAATTTCGTGAGATGACGAATTTAATAGCTGAAATAGACGTAAAAACTGGAAAATCTCTTATTGATGAAGGTATATGTATATTAATCAGAGTAATCGAACCATTCATACCACATCTAGCTGAAAGCCTATGGCAAGAAATAGGAGGTCAACCTTGGCCAAAAGCTGATGAATCATTATTAGTTGACGATACGGTAACTATAGCAGTGCAAATCAATGGAAAATTACGTACAACAATCAAGGTGGCAATTAACTTACCTCAAGAAGAATTGAAGAAAATAGCGATAGACTCTGTGTCCAGTAAGATCGATCAAAGCAAAGTTCGCACTGTATATGCTGTACCAAATAAGATAGTAAATATAGTTATATAAAAGACCTGAGTAGTACGTTTTATATAATCTGATTTTATGGCTATACTTTTTTTGACATGTAGTTATATCTTTTTTAATATAAAGGATATATACTTATGCATTATATATTTTTTTGTATGAGGAGTTATATGAAAATAAAGAGATTGTGCGTTTTGGCTGTGTTGCTTACTTCATCTCTAGCAGGTGCAGCTAGTAATAGTGCAAGTAAGTCAGAAGATAAGTACTATGCAGGTTTAAACTTTGGTGCTGGTTGGGGTGGTGGCTTTAAAATGAAACCTGGTGTTGTTCTTGGTTACCATTATGACCAAAACTCTAAATTTGAACTTGAGGTTCTCAGTAATATTAAGTCATTAAAGAGCATAGGAGCTAGCTTATTGGCAAACTACCGCTTCTATCCTGACCTTGATATTGATCCCGTTAAACTATAGTATTTTCTAAAATGAATGATAAATTTCCATTATGGTATTACCAACCAGAAGTTGTAAGTCTGTATATTTATGCATTAAAGGTCTGAGGCGGCTTTTGATGGTATTCCAACAATGCTCTATAGGGT
>NZ_CACTIU010000072.1:0-5465 GCF_902713635.1 Wolbachia endosymbiont of Cardiocondyla obscurior
GCTGGTCCCATCTTTGATATGCTGCCATGCCGATCAACTTCTCCAGAAGAATATTGCCTTGGTGTCAACCCTATATATGCTCCAACTGTATCAGATTTCTCAAACCTATGTGGGTTATCAATTGCAGCTTTATACGTCATTGCTACTATAATCCCCACTCCTGGAACAGTAGTTAACAATTTACAATCATCGTCTTTTTCACCTTGTTCTGAAAGCATTTTGTCAAGCTTTCTTAATGACTTTTCTATTGCTTCCAAACTACAAACTAACGCTTCAATTGAACTCCTACTGATTTCATCCAAATTATTTATTGCCTCTTGTATTCTTAAAGCGAAAGTTTCAAATTTTGATCCTTTATCGACCATGTATCTTCAACAACCCTCTTATTGTTCCAATAACCTGCTGTTTGCTACACATTAGCTGTCTTCTGCTTCCAAGCGCTATTTTAATTTGACAACTGATTTTACTAACACTTCTCATCATCTGCGCTATACCCCTCGCATCGTTTTGATCATTCTTATTGATTCTTGCAGACAACGCTGCTGCCATATGCCTTGCATCTACACAAATTACTGGTAATCCAAAACTCCTTAACTCTTTGCACATTGATATTGACAACTGTCCACTTTCTATTCCTATGGATTCGTATTTTTTGCCTTGGCTAATCTGCTATTGCCTTACTTTCGCTTGCAACAACTTCTTCCTTAACAATTTTTCCTTTCTCATCAACGATACTTATAAAAGTTTCTTTTAATGAGATCGCTATAATATTTCATGACCTACTGTAAAAGTTTAAATTATTTTTGAAGAACCAATTCATTGAATTTGTTACTTCGTGCTAAAATAATGGACTCCATCATTCAATAGCAATTACAGTATGTTTAGCTATAATTTGAAAAACAAAAATTCGTCATTCCGCTACTAGTTAGCGGGATCTAGAGGTACCGCGGCGGCATGACGTAGGATTGCTGTCATCCCGCTGCTTGTTAGTGGCTAAGAGATACTGTGAATAAATCACGGTATGACGGTTAAGTATCCCGCTACGTGTTAGCGGCTGAGATAACGCGAATAAATCGCGGGATGACGTGTTGCTTGGGTCAGCTATAGAAGCAAAACTCATCATTTTGAAAGAAGAGGAGATTTTTCCGGACCCTCAGCAGGGATTGATTTTGGATCTGATAATTCTGTATTTACCTTGATTGGCTCTAATGGAGTTTTCTGCTCTTCCGGTTTATCATCTGGAATTGGAACAGGCCAATCCATAATGTTTTGCGGTATAACTTCTGCTTCTTTAGCTTCTTTTTGACCTGTTGAAGATGATGCATCAACTCCTGCATTTTTAGTAACTTCTTGTTTGAGTTGTTTATTTTCTTCTTGTAATTGCTTTAAATTTTTCTTTAACTCGTCAATCTCTCTTATTTTTTGTTTTAATTGTTCAGATATAGTTAGTTTGTCTCTAGTCAATTTTTTGTTTTCTTGTCTTAACCCACTAGCTGTTCTGCTTGAGTTGTTGTTTACAGCTTGTATACCTTGGTCTTGCTGCTGCATGCTTGTTCCTCTACTTTCATATTCAACTTCAGTTTGAGTTGCCTGACCTTTTTCCTGCTGTAATATGTTCTGCAGTTGCTCTAGACTCTCTTTGGCAGATTTCAACTCTTCTTGTAACATATCTTCCTTTTCCTTAAGCTGACGTTGAAGCTTTTCTATTTCCCCCTTCGTATTTTCTTCGCTTAGCTCATCTGCAAGTGATCTTCCAGGTTCAAGTTGTCGAATTTTCCTCTCTAAGTCTTCCTTTTCTCTCTGTAATTCATTTAATTCTTTAGACAATTGGTTCGCCGTTTCAGCCAATGTATTGTTTTCCTTTTTTGTTTCCATTAACTGTTCTGCCAACTGCTTTTTATGATCATCGTTTAAACCTTCCACTATTTTCTTCAGGTCATTCTCCAAATTTGCATTCTTTTCCTTTAGTACAGTTAAATTAGCTTCACTTTGCTTCAATTTTCTCTGTAATTCTTTATTTGCCTCATTTGTTTCACCTTCCTTATCTTTCAACTGATCATTTAAGTTCTTTATTACATCATTTTTATCCTGTAGTTCTTCCTCTTGTTCCTTTATTCTTTGACCTCTTTCAAATATCGCTCGCTGTTGTTCATTGACTTTATCTCTCAAGGAGTCACGTTCTAATCTTAGATCCTCAAGCTGCTTTGCCTGCACTGCAAAATATTTAGCAAATGTTTCTTTTTCTTCCTCTAATTCCTCAACTTCATCTTTTAATCCTTCTTGCTCATACTCTTCTTCATCACCAGACATATCATCCTCAAATATTTCATCTTCATCACTAAATTCACTGCTGGTGGATATAGAACTTCTACGTGAAGAAGGTGTGCTAGGAGAGGAATACCCACTGCTGCTTGGTGTAGGTGACTGTGGTGATATATGTAGATCTTTTGTAAATATTTCCTCTGCTGGTACTTGCTGATCGTCTACACTCTTGGATATGCCAGTAAAAGCTTGATACAGAGTTTTTCCGTTGATAAAAACTTCTTTATTTTGTCCAACTAACTTTAATACTTCTTCTGAACTCGTTATTCCTCCAAATTTTGGCTCACCAATAACACTCTGTATACCACCAGAATCCAATTTTACGGTCATGCTACAGTCTATGCTGTTACCTTCAGAATCCTTAGCCTGCCAATTAATGGTCATTTCACATGAGCTTGAACCAGTAAAATCATAGTGCCTTTCGCTGCCTTTTTTGGTTGCAGTTATTTGACTATCTTTCCCTAAAGATATGTTATAAACCTTACCTTCACTGCTAGCTCTTAAAATATTGCTAATTTCTATTGGTTTTTCTTCATTTTCAAATCTAATTTTGAAGTCATTATCCTTTGTTGGATACACTAAGAAATTTTGACCAGGCAGAGACGACTTGAGTTCTTTATGCGTTGCGTCTATTGATTGCTCAAATTTTTGGAACTCCTTTTCCCACTTTAAATTTATCTGTCCTGTAATGTTCTCATCTTTGCATAAAGGACCAATGAAGTACCAGATGAGATTTTCTTCCTTTAGTTTTTTTATAAAATCCTGAAGATCGTTGCAAGATTCAATGACACTTAAAATATCGTTTTTCTTCTGTTCATCTACATCTAAACTTTGACTTTCAGCTATAAATACATTTTCGTTTTCCTGTGGCATAATTTTACATTTTAAAAAATATACTACAATATTAACAGATTTCTTTAAAAAATCAACTAATTGTTGGATAAATAAACTTGAGCATTTGGCCAAAATGTTATATAGTAGTCACTTCAAGAAGTACAGTATGGACAATACCATTATAAGAAAATACGATATTAGAGGTATAATAGGCAAAGATTTGCAGATTAATGATGGGTACGAGATAGGTAGAAAGTTTGGCCAAACCGTAGCTAGTGTTTGTGTCGGCTACGACAGCAGAATAGATTCACCAGGTATAGAAAGAGAATTAATTAGGGGCTTAACTTTATCCGGTGCAAATGTTATACGCGTTGGACTATGCTCTTCACCTATGCTTTACGCTGCAACACAAATCACACAGGCGGATCTTGGTATCATAATAACTGCCTCTCATAACCCCAGCGAATATAATGGCTTTAAATTTTTTAGTAATAAAAAAGTCTTCTCAGATCAAGAAATGAAGGAAATTATAAGCAGTCCAATTAAAAACAGCACAAGAATTGGAAGCTTAATTAACATAAATATATATAGTGAGTACATTAGCATATTGAAAAGTGCAGTGAAGAATAATACTACACAGAAATTAAAAATAGCCTGGGATTGTGGAAATAGTCCAGCAAGTGGAATTATAAGGTATATTGAAAAGATCTTGCCTGGTCATACGCACATCGTAACCAATAACTCTATAGATGGGGCATTTCCACTGCATGATCCAGATCCCATAGAGGAAAAAAATCTTCCTCAATTAATTGACATTGTGAAGGAATATGGATGTGATCTTGGCATTGCGCTAGATGGCGATAGCGATAGGGTGCGCTTAATTGATAATAAAGGCAACGTTGTTTCCAATGACCATTTATTTATAATTTTTGCACGTGAAGTGTTGGAGAAATATCCAGAAAGCAAAGTTATTGCTAACGTAAAAATGAGTATGAAAGTGCATGATTTTGTTAGCAAGTTAGGAGGGCAAGTTATCACCTGTGCTACTGGACATTCACTAGTTAAGAAGAAGATGGTAGAGGAAGAGGCAAAGTTTGCTGGTGAATTAAGCGGGCACTTCTTCTTTTCTGAGCTAAGTTTTGATGATGGGCTATATTCTGCTGTTAAAGCAGTTGACATTTTGCTTAAGAAAAACCAAAGCCTATCTCAGGTGATTGAGGATTTACCGAAGTTATATATCACTCATGAAGTGAAGATTGTAGTGAAAGATGAGAAAAAGTTTCAAATAATTGAGTCAATAAAGAAAACACTGGAGCAGCAAAATATTGTATTTTCAGATCTTGATGGTGTTAAGGTAACCGATAATAAAGGTTGGTGGCTTCTTAGGGTATCAAATACGCAAAACTGCATTACAGCAAGATGCGAAGGAGAGACTTTAGAGGGTTTTGAACTTACTAAAAAGGTTTTGTTCCATTACATTGATGAAGCAAGGTCTTTAAATTGTAGCTACTCACAGAAATAAATTTGATTTATAAAATTGACATGAAAGTATAAAGATAAATAGGCTAAATGTACTTATCATCTGGTCAGGCTGCAGCATTATTTCGTGTAACCGTTTGCGGGTCCACTTAATTCTGCAATTCTTTGATCTCACTTATGGAGAGGCCAGTAAACTTAACAATAGTGGTGACATCAACATTATTAGCTAGCATTGTTTTTGCAACTTCAATTTTTCCTTCCTTTTTAGCATCATCAAGTTTTTGTTCAAGAACAGCCCGTTCATCACGAATACGTTTTATTTCCTGTTCGTAGGCAATAAATTCTTTCTCTGACCAGTTGAATCTATTTAGTTCTTCATATGCCTTTTTAATTATTACATCACTACCTATTATCTTTTCCAATTCTTCTTCGCTAGTTTCATCTGCATATTTAAAATAATAGATCCATTTTTCAACTATACTCTCCAATTGGTCTTCTTTAGTTTTAGGAAATTTTGGTAACTCAATAAATGTAAAATAAAAATCTTTTAAATCATGTTCATAGCTATCTTTGTCTAACATTACATGATCTGACTTATACTCAGATTTATTAGGAAAGAGAATACAATCAGCAATAGCTATAAAAATGATTTCTTTAAGATCCTGATATTGATCACCTTTATCAGCTTGCCTTGAATAAGCTTTAGCAGCGTAATATTGAGCGCGTTTTTCAAAGCCTTTAGTTTTGGCAACTTGGTTAGGTAAGGAAGTAGTATTGCTACTACTCCCTCCCTTAGAAACGCAGCATGCAGGTTTCCCCACACTACGCTT